>JAFDHS010000279.1 GCA_019308655.1 Deltaproteobacteria bacterium | reverse complement strand
TAAACAGTCCTGTGAGGTAGGGACGGTCAGGTAAGCGACAAACCCTGAGATAACATTATGGATGGGCAACTACCGGTTACAGGCTTCCGGGACGGAACTTGTGAGTATCTGTCGCAAAAAGCCTTTTTTTACTATCAACAAAAAATATACTGAAAAGCCGATTCACCCCCTACCGAATCAAAGATTCGGAAGGGGACTTCTCGGCGTAGGAGTTAAGGGGACAAATTTCATGCAGCCTCGAATCACGCTTACCACGCTTTACAAAATGAAGGAAAAAAACGAAAGAATAGTCGCTATGACCGCCTATGATTATCCATTTGCAAGAATCGCCGATGAAGCCGGGATACACATAATTCTTGTAGGGGATTCATTGGGAATGGTTGTTCAGGGAGAATCCAGCACCCTGCCGGTTACAATGGACGAAATGATATACCATACGCGCATGGTTTCAAGGGCTGCCCAGCATGCACTGGTTATCGGCGATATGCCTTTTATGTCTTATCAGGCAAACAGCGGGAATGCCATTGCCAATGCCGGCCGTTTCCTTAAAGAAGCCGGTGCGGCAGCAATCAAACTGGAAGGCGGCGCCGCTGTCAGCCAAACCATAAAAGCAATTTCAGATGCCGGGATTCCGGTACAGGCCCATATCGGCCTTACCCCTCAATCCGTTCACCAGATGGGGGGCTACAAGGTTCAGCGGGATGAGGATCGTCTCATGGCGGACGCCCTTGAAGTAGAGGCTGCCGGTGCTTTTTCGGTGGTTCTGGAAGGTATTCCATCCGACATTTCAGAGAAAATCACCAAAGCACTCTCCATCCCCACCATCGGTATCGGAGCAGGTTCTCACTGTGACGGGCAGATACTGGTACTCCATGATCTTTTAGGGCTTAATCCCGTGCACATACCCAAGTTTGCCAAAAAATACGCTGATCTGGGTGAAAAAGCCCGTGCCGGAATTAAGGATTATATTGACGAAGTACAAACCAGCAAATTTCCCTCGGATGAGCATTGTTATTGAAGGGGGCGATAGGCGATAGCCCATCGCCCATCGCCCATCGCCTTCTGCTTATTCCAACCCGCTTTCGTTGAAATTCATGTAACGGTAAACATCATCCGCCACAGGCTCGATCGCTTTCATACTCTCGAAGTATTCCTTAACAGTGGGAATTCGACCCAAAACGGAACAGACTGCCGCCAACTCCGCAGAGCCCAGGTAAACGTCAGCGCCGTCCCCTATCCGGTTGGGGAAATTACGGGTAGAGGTTGAGACCAAGACGGCATTTTGGGCTGCCCGGGCCTGATTACCCATGCACAGCGAACAACCCGGCACTTCAATCCTGGCTCCGGTACGGCCAAGAATACTGTAGTAGCCTTCTTTTTTAAGCTGATGTGCATCCATCTTGGTCGGCGGAGCGATCCAGAGGCGGACCGGGAGATCGGACTTGCCTTCCAGAAGCTTTCCTGCAGCACGAAAATGTCCGATATTGGTCATGCAGGAACCAATAAAGACCTCATCCACTTTATTCCCGGCCACTTCCGACAAAAGACGCACATCGTCAGGATCATTGGGACACGCCAGAATCGGTTCTTTAATTTGATTCAGATCGATTTCCACAACCGCTGCATAGTCAGCGTCGGTATCCGGTTTTAAAAGCACCGGATTTGCCACCCACGCCTCCATCTCTTTAATCCGCCGCTCCAGGGTTTCAGCATCCTGGTAACCATTCTTGATCAACCATCCAAGCAGGACAATGTTCGATTTGAGAAACTCAACAACCGGCTCCTTGTTCAATAGTATCGTGGAAGCAGCAGCCGAACGCTCGGCAGAAGAGTCCGTCAGTTCAAAGGCCTGCTCCACCTTGAGATCCGGTAAGCCTTCAATTTCCAGAATACGGCCGGAAAAAATATTTTTCTTGCCTTCCTTCTCCACAGTAAGCAATCCCTGCTCAATAGCAACATAAGGAATGGCATTTACCAGGTCACGCAGGGTAATACCGGGCTGAATTTCACCTGAAAAACGAACCAGCACGGACTCGGGCATATCCAGAGGCATTACACCCATAGCCGCCGCAAAAGCCACAAGGCCGGAACCGGCCGGAAAGCTGATACCCACAGGAAAACGGGTATGGGAGTCTCCCCCCGTACCCACGGTATCGGGAAGCAGCATACGGTTCAGCCAGGAGTGGATGATACCGTCGCAGGGATGCAAAGCCACACCGCCGCGACGGGTAAAAAACGCCGGAAGTGTTCGATGCATTTCAATATCCACCTTTGTCGGATAAGCAGCGGTATGACAAAAGGACTGCATGACCAGACCGGCTGAAAAACGCAGGCAGGCCAATTCCTTCAACTCATCGCGCGTCATCGGACCGGTGGTATCCTGGGAGCCCACACTGGCCATAGCCGGTTCATTGTAACTTCCGGGACGAGCGCCTTTTATACCGCAGGCACGACCGACAATCTTCTGGGCAAGTGTAAATCCTTTGCCGGTTTCTTTTTGAGCAAGCGGACGCCGGAAGACCTCAGAAGGCTTCAGGCCAAGTGCTTTCC
>JAFDHS010000278.1 GCA_019308655.1 Deltaproteobacteria bacterium | reverse complement strand
CTAAAGTTTCCTGAGGCTTAGACAAATTTCATCCGGAGTAATGAGCCGGCCATCTATCCGGTTATACTTTTCAACATGGGAGATGCCTTGATTGACCTGTTTGACTTCCCGGCTGATTTGTCCCATGTTCATCTCGGGTACCAGGACGGCCCGACTCTGCCTGAGTACGATCTCAACCGCATGCCGTGGAAAAGGAAACAGGGTAATCAGTTGAAGCAAACCCGCTTTGATGCCCTGTTCACGAGCCTCGATCACCGCCCGACGGGCAGATCGGGCCACCGAACCATAAGCAATCACAGTGAGTTCGGCATCCTCCATCATAAAGGAGCGGGTCATCTGAATTTCATGAAACCCCTGGGTGATCTTTCGAAAAAGGCGGTTGGTAAATGCCTTGATTTCATCGGGTCGCTCGGTAGGAAAACCGTGTGCATTATGAACCAGGCCTGTAACGTGATAACGGTATCCTTGTCCAAAAGCCGCCATGGGGGGAACGCCTCGGCTGTTGTCTTTATAAGGAACATACCAATCCGGCGGCATGCTTGGAGAAATTCTGTCAATGACCTCAATTTCATCTAAAGAAGGCAATATAACGGTCTCACGGGTGTGAGCAACCATCTCATCCGACAGGAGAATGACTGGAACACGATACTTTTCTGAAAGGTTAAAGGCCCGGACCGTGATTTCAAAACAGTCAAGGACCGTAGAGACCGCCAGAACAATAATGGGATGGTCCCCATGGGTCCCCCATCTGGCCTGCATGACATCGCCCTGAGCGGGATGGGTCGGTAAACCGGTACTGGCACCCCCCCGCATCACATTCACCACCACACACGGGACCTCTGAAACACAGGCAAACCCTATATTCTCCTGCATCAGTGAAAATCCGGGGCCGCTTGTGGCCGTCATACTTTTCACCCCGGCCAGTGATGCGCCGATAACAGCACCCATACCGGCAATTTCATCTTCCATCTGTATAAACGTACCATCAATTTGGGGCAGCCGGACCGATAAAATTTCACTGATCTCAGAGGCAGGAGTAATCGGATATCCTGCAAAAAAACGACAGCCTGCAGCTAAAGCGCCTTCAACAATGGCTTCATTGCCCTGTAAAAGCAGCCTTTTTTTGGATACTTTACTGATCATGAGTATTCCCGTTCACCTCGGCACCGCGTTCTTTGATGGTAATGGCAAAATCCGGACAATGCAGCTCACAAAACCGGCACCCGATACAATCGTCAGGCCGTTCAATGACCGGAGCACCACTTTCATCGCAACCGATGACATTTTTGGGGCAAAAAGCCATGCAGATCCCGCAGCGTTTGCACCAGTCTCGAAAGATGATTTGATCGTATCGTTTTCGGGTCAACAGTAATCACCCTGGGTGTCATCCAGAGAAGAAAGCAGTTCATTTGCTGCGATTGCCGGTGATGTTGTCCCTTTTTCCACCGCTTTTTCAATCTTTGGCAGCAACTTTTTGACATTGGGGTTTTGATAAAACCGCTCTTTAAGCCCTTCTTCCAAAAGGAACCACAGCCAGTCAAGGCTCTGTTTTTTTCGTTTTGTTTCCAGATCTCCTGAAGCGGTAACCTTTTTCCGGTGATCTGAAATAATTTCCCAGATTTCATCAATGCCGGTCATCTTAAGCGCACTACAGGTAAGAACAGGCGGAGTCCAACTCAGAGAAGAAGGATTGATAAGGTGCAGGACGCTTTCATAGACCTTTTTTGCTTTTCGGGCTTTTTCAACATTATCGCCATCTGCTTTGTTAATGGCGATGGCATCCGCCAACTCCAGAACCCCTTTTTTTATCGCCTGGAGTTCATCCCCCGCACCTGCCAACATAAGGACCAGAAAAAAATCGACCATGGAAGCGACCATGGTTTCAGATTGGCCTGCCCCTACGGTTTCAACAATAATGACGTCAAATCCGGCAGCTTCGCAAAGAAGCATTGTTTCACGGGTTTTCCCTGCAACGCCCCCCAGGGTACCCCCGGAAGGAGACGGTCGAATAAATGCCCTCTCTTCAACAGAAAGTTTTTCCATGCGTGTCTTATCCGCCATTATGCTCCCGCCGCTTCTTGAGCTGCTGGGATCCACGGCAAGAACAGCCACATGATGCCCTTTTTGCACAAGCTTCATGCCCAGGGTTTCGATAAAAGTGCTTTTTCCCACACCAGGCACACCTGTTATTCCGATACGCATGGCCTTGCCTGTAAAGGGAAGAATTTGGTCAATAATGACCCGGGACAGGTCCCGATGGGCGGGAAGCGCACTTTCAATCAACGTGATGGCCTTGGCAAGCATCCTTGGGTCCTGCTCCAGCACACCCTGAACATAGTATTGGGGATCATGGGATATCATGTTGTAATCCTTATTTTGAATTTTGTACCGGGTCTTTTAATTTTTAGCTTCGGTTATTTTTTCCCCTCCAGCGCATTTAATACCTGATTGGCCGAATCTATGATCGATGTGCCGGGTCCGAATATCCTTACGACGCCTTTTCCATAAAGAAAATCATAATCCTTCGGTGGAATTATCCCTCCGACAACCAC
>JAFDHS010000277.1 GCA_019308655.1 Deltaproteobacteria bacterium | reverse complement strand
AAGATGCATTAGATTGGTGAAGTCACTAATAAGGTTAAAACAATTCAATATGTAAGGAGGGAGAATGGCAGATAGCAAAGAATATGAGATAAATTTTTTTACTCCTAAATCGCCATTTGCAAAAGACAATACGAAATTAATTGCGTGGATTGTTATTATTTGGGCACTTGCGATTTTCGGCTTTCATTTTCTGATGAAAGCCATAGAAAAACGAACACCTGAACCGGCCTATGTTACATATGAAAGCGTATGGGAAAATGTCAAAAGCAACACCGCTACTGACATTGAAAAAAAGGATCTGGCAAAAGTTTACCTTACCCTTCTTGGTAAATATATAGAACTTAGAGATAATGTTGTCTTAAAGAAAGCGCTTACTTTAACCATATATGATATTCTACCAGAATATCAAAAACCAGGATTTATTGAAACGACCCGGCAGGTTGTTTCAGATAAAAACGTAAATTTAGACAATGTTATTGAAGTGTTAGACTTCTCTGACGATAATAAGTTTAGTAAACTGCTGGTTAATGTGGTTCCTTACGGACTTGTCCCTTTTGATGGTACACCCCTGGATAAGGAAAGCATGGATATGATTCCAAATTTAATGGAGAAATATCTGGTTCATTTCCAGTCCGGTTTAACCGATACCAAATTTCTGGGTTTTCCATTTCACTACTTTTATACCTCGGTACTTCTCTTGATCATTTTTTGCGGATTGTGCTGGTATTACTGCGTTGTTATCGATAAAGTAATGGATAAACACGGTATGGAAAAAAGCGAAGTATAATATATTATAATAATATATCAGGGGGTGAATATGATAAAGCGTTTTAAAAACTGGTCTCTTCTGTTTCTATCGGTTACTACTTTATTTATATTGATGACATCGTCTTCGCTTTATGCCGCCGGGATAGCGCTTGAAGAAGGCTTTAAGCTGGGTCCTGCTATAATAATGATCGCCATCATTATTCTGTTCGTAATGATCGGGGTGTTGAATAAGGCAAAAGATACCGGAGATTATTATGCGGCCGGCCGGTCGATATCCCGTGTCGGCTCGGGTATGGCCATTGCTTCAAACTGGATGAGCGCCGCTTCATTTCTGGGTATGGCCGCCATTATGTATGGATCGGGTTATCATGGTCTGTCATATATCATAGGCTTTACCGGCGGCTATGTATTGTTACTGGTCTTAATGGCATCACAGATTAGAAGATTTGGTAAATATACCGCTCCGGATTTTATCGGAGACCGATATTATTCAATGGGATTAAGGGCCACGACTGCTATTATCGGGATCGTGATTTCATTTTGTTATTGTGTGGGTCAGTTTGGCGGTATCGGCCTGATGTTTCAGTGGATATTCGGTGTTCCCTATGCCTGGGCGGTTATTATCGGATCATCCGTTGTGCTTATTTATACTTTGATTTCAGGAATGCTGGGTGTGACCAAAAACCAGCAGGTCCAATATGTCATCATCATCATCTCATTTGTAATTCCTGAATTTATCTTAACGTTCAAATATGATTATTTTTGGCTTTTTCCTCAATTGGGATACGGTCAGGTGATTTCTGATATCGTAGCAGGCGTCTCTCCTGCCGATCTTGTTAATTCCGCCGGACATGCGTTTGCCATACTCCCTTCTCCTGAATTTGCACTGCCATGGGACCCGGCAACCGGTAAAGATTTTTTCCAGTTTATGGCCATTTGTTTTGCACTGATGCTTGGAACCGCCGGTTTGCCCCATGTTATTCAAAAGTTTTATGTAGTTCCCAAAACAAGTGATGCAAGATGGTCGGTTGTGTGGGGATTGTTCTTTGTTTGTATCCTTTACTGGAGTTGCCCTTTATATTCGGCATTCGGCAAAATGTTATCTTCAAATCCCGAGGTGGGGAAACTGTCGAAGGATGCGATTGTTATATATACGGCACAGTTAGGAATGGTCAATCCTTTAGTCGTTGGATTTTTGGCCGCCGGTGCGGTATCCGCGGCATTCTCTACGGTTTCCGGATTACTGGTAGCAGGCGCTTCCGCATTCTCACATGATCTTTACTACAAAGTAATAAATCCTAACGCTTCCGGTGCAAAGCAGATGCAAATGGCGCGCTGGGGAACCATTATAATGGCAGTTGCCGTCGGTGCCGTTGCATTGCTTAAACTCGCATTGATTGCGCAATTGGTTGCTGTTGCATTTTCAATGGCAGCCTGTACGTTCTTTCCCATGTTCTTACTCGGGATCTGGTGGAGCGGTTCCAACAGACCCGGTGCAATTGCAGGACTGACAACAGGTTTAGGTATTTCATTCATTGCCATTGCTTATTTTATTGCAGGTAAATTCGGTGTTTCTCTGCCTGCGGCCGAGGCGGTTGGCTATTGGATAAATCCCTGGTATTATCCTTGATGACGGAAGAAACGCCTGAAAGCATTAAGAAATTTCTGGCAACGGAAGTCCATGGCGGATAGATTATTTAATGTAGGGGCGATCCTTGTGATCGCCCTTTCATGTCCAACACGAAAATTGGTCAAAAATTAACATAGGGGCAAACCTGGAAAATCGGACGAATACAAGGTTTGTTCCTGTGGATTTTGATAACATAAAACTTCGTCTGACCCTGTAGCTTTGCACATAAAACTTCGTCTGACCCTGTAGCTTTGCTTGGGCGGAGTTCTTAAATTTAAAAAATTGCATAACATATGGCATTAAAGGATATTGTTACAATAACCCGGGGAACCCAAAGGCTTTTGGCTGTCATGGTTTTCATTTCGATAGCTGTTTTTATGGTCATGTTTTTTTACTATAGAGACATTAATCGTTCCGAAGATCCCAGGGTCATAGAAGCCAAAACAGGATTTGAAAAATACAATCAACTGATGCAGGAGAACCAATATGGCCTGGCCCTCGATATCCTGGATAATTTAGAGAAAATATACGACAATACCCCAGGATATAAGGATTCTTACGAGAAGGGGCTTGTTTATAACAACAGAGCCTCCGTATATTTGATCAAGGTTGAAACGGATCATTTGACTGCCGGTGATAACAGAGATGCTGAAAAAATAAAACAATATTTGAAATCAGCCAGGAAATATACTCAAAAGAGCATTGATATTTATCAG
>JAFDHS010000276.1 GCA_019308655.1 Deltaproteobacteria bacterium | reverse complement strand
GATTTCAAAGTGAATGTTGAGCAGATGCTGTCTGACACGGAAAATGCCGACATAATCAAGGTCATTACGGACTTACAGAGCCAGGAAAACGCTTATCAGGCTTCTCTGTCTTCAGCGGCCAGGATAATTCAGCCAAGTCTTATGGATTTTCTTCGTTAAGGTATGGTTGAGTGGTTGAGGTTTTTATGAAGAAAAAAACATTAAGTATAGTATTCTCGATCTTATTGCTCCTTTTTTTTATTAATGTCGGGTTATGCCTGGATGGTAAGGATATGATCCGGCTGAAAAAAGGGGGAATCAGTGACGAAACCATTCAAACAATTGCGAGAGAGAAGACCATAGAGACATGTTCCTTCACGGTTCGGGAAATCCTGGATCTTAAAAATGCAGGCTTAAAAGACAAAAGCATCCGGATGCTGATCAGAGACGGCTCATTCATGAAAGATGCGGGGCCCGTAGTTTATGGAAAGGATATAAGGTCAATCCAATTCACTACGGCAAAAGACATTATCGAACTTAAAGAAGCCGGGGTGAGCGATGAGGTGATCCAGGCAATAATAATTTTCGGCTCAAGAGATGTTAATGATATAGAGCGGGATAAGGCCTGGGAGATGCTTAAGCATATGGGAATAATTATAGATATGTGCGAAGGAAGTGAATAAGAAATCGAACAGCCCGGTTCCTGTCAACTATTTCCTTGAACCCGGATACATATTTCTGGCCGCAAAGCCTGCTATTATATCCACAGTGCTTGGATCGTGTGTTTCGGTAGAAACGCAGACAAAATAAATTAATCACAAAGACCCCAACATATTCCAATGCAGATTGAGGTTAATAATCATGATCGACTGCCGGAAGTGTGAACACTATTATGTAACATGGGATAAGGACTCTCCCCATGGATGCCGAGGTATGGGATTCAAGAGCCGGCAATTGCCTATTATCATCGTTCGAAATACTTCGCGGGGGATGGACTGCCTCTTATTCAAGAAAAAAGAAAAATGTAACTACATAAAATAAATGGGCATCCTTCATACTGACCCAAAAGTAGTTTACACTTTTTTTGAATACAAAAAATTTATCTGCCTTTATCCGCAGAACCATTTTTGGCGAAGGTATTGTAATTTCACGAACCTTTTCATTTTTTTCCTAAAGTTCTTAAAGCACCGGATAGGCGTCTGCCCAGCTTACGGCTTCTATATAATATCCAGGAATTTTATCTTTATTGACTCCGATGTTTGATGCCAATATAGAGCATTCTTTCCAGCTTCCTGCTTCATAAGATGACGTCAGTTTTAAGTAATCGGATAGTTCACCCTTCCCTTTTATAAGCGCAAGCTTGATACTTTCCGACAGAGGAAGTTTTTCCATTATTTCTGCCATTCTATTATCCAAGATGGCATCTATGATGGAAAAGAGACCAAGTAAAAAAAGTTCTGAATGCATATTAGATTCACGGTTAATCCCCAAAAGTCCACAGAATCTGGCCCTGATGATGGATGTCCGAATTAACTCGGCAGGTTTTTCACAAGCCAGTTCTGCAGTAGCTACCAATAAAATAAATTTCCTGATTTCTTTTTGTCCCAAAAGAACTATAGCTTGTCTGATGGAAGAAATATACTGGATTCGCCTGAAAAAGACTGAATTTATATAGCGTAAAAGCTTGTAAGAGATAGACACGTCATGATTGATGAAATCCTCCAGTTTTTCTAAGCTATAATCTTCTTCTTTAGTCACCTCGCTGATAATGTGTAAAAGATGGAGCTTGGAGGTAGCAATTTCCTTACTTTTCAGGATTTCCGGTTTACTGAAAAAATAGCCCTGAAAATAACTAAAACCCATCTCTGAAGCCACTTTAAATTCTTCGTATGTTTCTATTTTTTCAGCCAAAAGTTTAACTTGACTGTCAGCCAATTTTTCCACCAACTTTCTTATTTCTTCAATGGGTAACAATCTAAAGTCGATCTTAATTATTTTTGCTAACGCAATTAATTCCTGCAGTTCGGGTTTATAAAGAAAATCGTCCAGAACAATTTGATATCCTTTACGAGCGATATCCTGACAGGCTTTGACTACCTGTTCCTCCGGTTCAATGGTTTCAAGAATTTCCACCATTATTTTTTCCTTAGGAAACAGGGTAGGAATTTTTCTGGCAAGCGACTCTTTAGTGAAATTTATAAATACCATCTTTCCATTTGAAAGCCTGTCAATGCCGATGGCAAAAAAGCTAGTGGTAAGAAGTTTAGAAGTAGCGACATCTCCTTCAATCTCAGGAAAGCAGTTTGATAGTCCATCCCGGAAAAGAAGCTCATACGCGAATAATTTTTTATTCCTATCGAAAATAGGCTGTCTCGCTACATAAACGTCCATATGTTTTAGTTTTTATTCAAAAATTATTTAAGTTAAAAATCAGCTTTGATCGTACCTTCGGCTACCATGATTAAACTGAGATATTGTTTTAACCACGAAGAGCACGAGGCCCCAATTATGACCAATCCCTAAAAGTCCCTGAAATCATTATCATCCATAGGAATTATCTGATCCGGACTAATCTCCTTTGTTTTGTGAGCTGTTATGGCTTTGTTCCCGTTCCCATGCCCTTTATTTCCTGCCGGGAGTTCAATCGCCTTGCGGATTCCCGGCTGAATGGTCCCTCCGATTCTCTTTAGCTTCCTGCTTGCGTTATGCCCATTCCCGCCGTTATTAGCGCTTCCGCCGACAAGAGTGACGAGCTCTCCGACAAAATCTTTCATCTGTTCGGCCTGGGCGTTCATCTCCTCGGAGGCGGATGCCGACTCTTCGGCATTGGCCGCATTCTGCTGGGTTACCTTGTCCATCTCCGTAACGGCTTTGTTCACCTGTTCAATCCCTTGTGCCTGTTCATTTGAGGCGGCGGCAATCTCACCGACCAGTTCACCACCCTTTGAAACGTTTCCGGCAACTTCCGTAAAG
>JAFDHS010000275.1 GCA_019308655.1 Deltaproteobacteria bacterium | reverse complement strand
GCGGTTTCGGAAACAATACGGCTGAGCCTTTTGTACTTGATTCGGGAAATCATATGATCAAAGAAAGGATAGAATCCTGGATTCGCCTTATGCACCATGACAAAGAACGATCCGAAATTTTCATTACAACCAACCGGTCCGCACTTGAGTATCTGCTTGATGAAGAATCCGGTGTTGAAATGGTGCTTGATTTAAACTCAATACCTCTGTATGAAAACATATCTGAAGAGATCCAAATATGGCAAAGTCGTTTAATAGAATATCTTGAGCTTGTTTTAAAAAATACTGCCCCTTTATCAAATGAAAATCTTCTTGAAATGCCTATCTGTAAAGGGTGTGATACAAAAGTTTCTTTAAAAATTTACCGTGTTCCGGGCAGGTCACCCCATGAATTCTTTTCACGTTTTGTTGAAAATAAACCGCATAGAAGCGAACTGACGAGTGAGAGACGGGGGGGTAAAAATACTCTGATTGGACTTGTCGGGTAACAGGTTATCTGGATGTATTAATTAAAAGGCACATGGTTTTTTAAAATCAAAAAATATGAAAAAATAGTAACAAGGCTTGACTCGTTTGGGTAATTGGTATAAAGATTTTTTTGCTTAAAATGTGGGTAAAAGGCTGATCTGTTTGTCCGTACTGGTCGCCGTTATTTTAATTTTTTAAGGTAAGGAGGCTTTAAAATGGGTTATAATGTTGTTGTAGATGCAGAAAAATGTAAAGGTTGTGAAGAATGTGTAGATGTCTGTCCCAGCGATGTATTTGAGATGCAGAACGAGAAATCCGTTCCGGTTAATGCTGACGAATGTGTTTTTTGTGAAAGTTGCGTGGAAGTTTGTGAGGAAGACGCAATAACCGTTACGGAATCTTAATCGGTTTCCAGATTTTATGCTCCCCTGATTTTTTGTTGTTATATATTCAGAAGTCAGGGGAGACTTTCTCTCTTTTTACCCCTGTCGTTTTTCCTAACTCAATACATCTTCATCATTCGCCTTTCCTGATCAAGGCATAAAGAATTTTTACTCCCCAACATACATCTTGCGCACTGCAACAAACTGTGATAATTATTATTTTATGAAACAATACGTAATTGATGAAATACGACCCGAGGATTTTAAGAAAATCAAGGCCTATTTGGATGAAAACTTTGGCCCTTCAACTATGCAGGGGATTTACTGGATACTGGTTCATGAGGATATCCTTACTGATATTCAGACTGAACATTCCGATTGCCGGCCTTTTTATTTCGCTGTTGATCTTGAAGAAAACCTGATGGCATGTGAACTTTTGGTGCGCACCAAAAGCAGGGTGAAATGCAACTGCATAAGCTATGCAACTGAAAAACAGCGCAATTGGTTTATTGGCTTTATTGACGACATCTTTGAAAAAATAGGCATCATAAGCTGAATTTTTTTGTTTGTAAAAGCACTTTCCTACAAAATCCGTGCAAAATTCCCCGGTCAAGCTTAACCGTACGTCCTCTTGTTATCATCAATGGTCTAATCGGTTTCTTTAAATATTGTATTTGGAATTGAAAAATCGATAAAGTCTTTTATTAAGCCTTTTGAATTAGGCAGGCTAAATATATTAACAATAAGCGAAATAAATAAGGCAAACAATAATTATAAAAAGGACAAATTGATGTTAAAGATAATACCACTGGGCGGGCTTGGAGAGATAGGCCTTAACATGATGGTTTTTGAATATAATGAGACGATTTTTATCGTTGATGCAGGGCTGATGTTCCCGGAAGATTATATGCTGGGTGTAGATATTGTAATACCTGATATGGAGTATGTGAAACAAAGAAAAGACAAGGTCTCGGGAATTGTTTTGACCCATGGACATGAGGATCATATCGGTGCCCTCCCTTATCTCCTCAAAGAGGTTAATGCGCCTGTTTTCGGCACTCCTTTTACCTTAGGTCTCGTTCGTAACAAACTAGAAGAACATGGTCTCCTTTCAAAGGCCTCATTGCATGAAATTGCTCCCAAAGAAAAACTGAATATCGGCCCCTTTGAACTTGATTTTATCCGTGTCAGCCACAGTATTGTGGATGGCGTGGGAATTGCTGTAAAAACGCCTGTAGGGCTTATTGTTCATACCGGTGATTTTAAAATCGGAAATTATTCGGTTGACGGCATGATGACCGACGTAAACAAATTTGCCCAGTGTGGCGAAGAAGGGGTCCTTGCCTTGCTGTCGGATTCCACTAACGTGGAAAAGGAAGGCTATACCATCTCTGATCAGGCAGTAGGGGAAACCCTTGAAAAGATTGCCGCAAAAAGCAAAGGGCGTATCATTGTTGCGCTTTTTGCCTCAAATGTGGCCCGGATTCAGCAGATCGTCGATATTGCAAGGGCAAGAGGAAGCAAGGTCCTTTTTAACGGTAGAAGTATCGAGCTAAGTGTTAGTATTGCAAAAGAACTCGGATATTTGCAAATTCCAGAAGAGATGGAGATTAATCTTCGTCAGGTCAATGAATTCCCCGATAATGAGGTGGTCATGATAACCACGGGCAGCCAGGGTGAGCCGATGTCCGCTCTTGCCCGTATTTCTACGGGGGCCCATAAACAGATAAAGATCAAGGAAGGCGATACCGTAATTCTTTCTTCAAAATTTATTCCCGGTAATGAAAAGGCCATTGCTAAAATTATCAATAACCTTTACAGGCGGGGCGCCGATGTTATATATGAAAAGATATCCGATATTCACGTTTCAGGGCATGCCTTTCAGGAAGAATTAAAGCTGATGATTAATCTGACAAAGCCCAAATATTTTATTCCGATACACGGGGAATACCGGCATCTGATTCATCACGCGCGATTAGCCGAACAGGTCTCTATTCCAAAAGAAAGAATTCTTCTTGCCGAAGACGGCCAGATAATTGAGTTTGATGAAGATGGCGGGAGGATTCACAATACTGTTGCAACAGGCCGGGTACTCATAGACGGTAAAGGTGTTGGTGATGTAGGAAGGAGTGTACTTAAAGAGAGACGAATTCTTTCCGAAGACGGCCTTGTTGTGGTAACCATGGCCCTTGATGAAGAGACGGGTATTGTGGTGTACGGGCCTGAAATTGTCTCTCGGGGGTTTGTTTTTGAGAATGAGAAAGGGTATCTGCTTGAAGATGCCCAATGTGTGATTCTGGAGATTTTGGAAGATGTAAGCCTTATCCCGGTATCTGAGCGTGCCGATATCATAAGGGCAAGACTTCAAAAGGCTTTGAGACAATATTTTTATTATACCATTAGACGTCGTCCGGTTATACTCCCTTTTATTATGGAAGTGTAGCGGTTGAAACTCAAAACCGCTGAAACAGAGATGACTAAGCCGGTGCAGGAAGATATGCGTAAGGAAATTATCGGAATTTTTCTCTTTTTTTTTGTCCTCTTGATTTTTATCAGTCTTTTGTCGTACAGCCCCGCTGATCCTTCAATCAATCATTCAGTGCCCAAAATTCATCATATCCATAATTTTTTCGGTTTAGTCGGGGCCCACCTTTCGGGTCTGCTTGTGGGTTTATTCGGGCTTGGATCTTTCTGGATTCCGGCATTACTGATTTTATTGAGTCTCCATATCCGGGGCAATGAATTCGGTAGAACAATCGCTTCCATGGTTACCGGTGGAATTCTTCTTGTTGTAGCTACAGGAAGCCTTTTAGCATTATGGCAGGATTCCTATTCTCTTTTTGGAAACAAATTTTCTTCAGGCGGTATAACAGGAATTCTGTTGGCATCGTTTTTTTTAAAATATACCAATTTTGCCGGCGGAACCCTTATACTGATTCTTTTGTGGATCATCGGGTTTATTATGGCGACGGGTTTTTCCCTGTTAAAGTTTATTAAAACATGCCGGCAGACAGTTTGCTTTGCCCTGCAGCGTATCAAAACCTTTTGGATTCTATGGAAACAGAAAAGAGAAAAAACTAAAACGTCTTTAAAAAATAAACGAAGCCAGGTAGAAAGCCAGGTAGAAAGCACGGTAGAAAGCACGGTAGAAAGCCAGGTAGAAAGCACGGTAGAAAGTCCGGTAGAAAGTCCGGTGGAAAGCCCGGTGGAAAGCCCGGTGGAAAGCCCGGTGGAAAGCCCGGTGGAAAGCCCGGTCAAAACTCTGATGGAAAGTTCGGTAAAGAACAAAGATCAGGAAATAAAAATTGAGCCTCCCGTTTCCAAAAATGTTCCTCCTTATAAACAGAAAGTATCTGGCTTTACGACCTCTGAAGCGGGATTCCAACGCCCTTCTATAAATTTTCTGAATGATCCTGAAGCAAGGCCTGATTCCATAGATCATGAAAATCTGAAAATGCAGTCCAGGCTGCTTGAAAGTAAACTTGAGGATTTTGGAGTCAAGGGAAAGGTCGTAACTCAGCCCGCACCCGGAATAAAGATCAACAAGATTATTAATCTTACGGACGACCTGGCCCTTGCACTTTGTGCATTAAGCATAAGGATTGTAGCCCCCATACCGGGTAAAGACGTCATTGGAATCGAGATCCCGAATACCGAAAGGGAGTCTGTGACGTTTAAGGAGATCGTTGTTTCCGATGCTTTTGAAAAATCAAAATCCAAGCTTAGCTTGTGTCTTGGCAAGGATATTGTCGGAAATCCCGTGGTGGCGGAAATGGACAAAATGCCGCATCTTTTGATTGCAGGTGCAACGGGAACCGGAAAGAGTGTTGCTTTAAACACCATGATTACCAGTCTTTTATACAAAGCGACTCCTGATGAAGTGAAACTCATTATGATAGATCCTAAAAGGATTGAACTTTCCGTTTATGATGGGATCCCTCACCTGATTACCCCTGTAGTGACCGATATGAAAAAGGCAACCAATGCCCTGTTCTGGGCTGTTCGTGAAATGGAACGA
>JAFDHS010000274.1 GCA_019308655.1 Deltaproteobacteria bacterium | reverse complement strand
TCATCATCCGATCATATGCCGCATCGGATATTTCAGGATTGTCAAAAACATAGTACAGGTAATTATGTCGGTGAAGTTCCTTGCGCAGGGTTTTAATTTTTTTCAGTGCGGCAGAGTCTATATTGTTTTGCATAAGCACTCTATAATCTTTGCGGTTTCTTTGCGACTTTTCTTGAACCGTTTGTCGCCGAATCCGCGCTGCCAATTTGAGGTTGAAATTTCATCAGAAACAACAAGGAGCCCGCCGACTTCAACATCGCGGAATCTTCCAACGGAAAAAATAGCGGAAAGTTCCATATCAACGGCCAATGTCCCTTTTTTACGGAAATATTCGATCTTGTCAGGTGTCTCCCTGTAGACGGCGTCGGTTGACCAGACCCGGCCTTCATGAAATTCAAGTTCACTGTTTATCAGGGCATTCTTTGCTCTTTCCAGAATGTATTCAGACGGTCCGGCCAAACAGTTATCATCCTTACCGTCTGAAAAAGACCGGCTGTTTTTCAGCTCGGTTTCTATCTTATAGTGCCTTGATGTTCCCTCATCAATAACGGAACCTGTAGGAAGAATAATATCTCCGATTTTTACATCGCCAGAGACTGCCCCACACCATCCGAAAAAAATAATTTTTTTTGCACCCCGGGCGATAATGTTCTCAAGGAGGATGGCTGCATAAGGTGCACCGATAAAAGGACCGATTAAAGAAATACCTTCAGAACAACCTTCCCCAGAATACAATCTGCTCATAAAAAAATCAGTAAAATGACTTTTTTTGATCTTAAAAAGATTGCAAAAGAACAACAGGTCCGTCAGTGTGCCAACCATAACCGCAACCGATCCAAGGCTTTGAGCGTTCTTATTTTTTATGGGATTTACGATGGCGTTATCTGTGAGCATATATCCTGTTTTCTCCGCTGGATGCCGGTAAATACAAAATCACAAATCTCAAGCATCAAATCTCAAATAAATTACAAAACACAATACCCAAACGCCAGGAAAATCCCAAATCTCAATTATCTATGTTTGGTTAGTCGTTTGGGATTTGGACTTTTGCCCATTGGAATTTATTTGTTATTTGGAATTTCCTTCTCCGGGTCTGAAAAATAGAACCTGAAAAAACGATCGGATTGAAGCAGCAGTCAACAAAAGCATCGTGTCATCAAAGCGGTCCAGCCAAACTCTGAAGTTCGTCTTTGACTTCATCAATAATATCGTAAAGCCACATCACATCCTCTATGCTAAGGCGACCGGCCTTGGACGGAGCCCGGTCCGTACCGTCTTTTTTCTTTAATATCCTCGGTCCGATCTGAAGTTTGGGCTGGGCATCACCGTATTTATTAATAGAGATCATAAGTCCGGTCTCTTCACATTTCCATTTTTTTAAAACCTCATCTTTTCCGGGATCAAAAGCCATATTGTCCTCCACCATAAACTTATGGTTTCTTAAAAAGTCTTTGAATAATGTAACGACTCAGGTATCTTGCCACAAAAGCACAAAGACACCAAGATTATAGACATATTCGCTTTGTATCTTGGTATCTTTGCGGCTGAGTAACGACTAAAAAACGATTCACACTGCTTAAAAACTCATCTATGTCGAAATTTTTGAAAAGTCTGCAAATTTACCGAAAAGTTCGGCTATTTTTCCTAACAGGGCAAGTCTGTTCTCACGGATCTTTACATCTTCCGCCATCACCATGACATTATCAAAGAATGAATCCACGGAATCACGCAAAGAAGCGATTTCAAGCAATGCCTGGTCAAAGCGTCCTTTATCCATATCTTCGGATACCTTATTTTTAATTTTGTTGAAAGCCGAATAAAGAGTCGACTCATATTCATCCTGAAACAGGCTTTGGTCAACATCTTTTACGGCCTCACCCGCTTTATAAACGCCGGCCTTTCTTATGATATTGACAACACGTTTAAAGGCAACAGCCAAAGGTTCAAAATCAGGTTCGGCTTTTAACCGTTCCAATGCCTGTACTCTGTTCCGGACATTAGGCACATTATCAACCGAAACACTTGTTACGGCGGCGATTACATCTTTTGAAAATCCTTGGTCTTCCAGATGATGAACCATTCGGTTTTGCAAAAATGCATAAACCTTGTCAATGGTCTTTGGGATATCCTGCCCGGTCCTTTTTCCAAAAACATTTACACTCTTTTCAATCAACGATCTCAAGGAGAAAGAAAAGCCTTTATCAAGCATAATCAAAAGAATTCCGATTCCCTGTCGCCGCAGTGCATAGGGATCGGAAGCACCCGTTGGAACCAGGTCTGCGCTGAAACATCCGCAGATGGAATCCATCTTGTCGGCAATAGCGAGTATGGCGCCGGCAGTTGTATGGGGAAGCGCTCCCCCTGAATACGTCGGTCTGTAGTGTTCCTCGATTGCATATGCCACTGCATGCGGTTCATTTGAAGCCATGGCGTAGATTCTTCCCATAATGCCTTGCAATTTAGGAAATTCCCCTACGACCTGGCTGACCAGGTCCGCCTTGCCCTTGCAATTTAGGAAATTCCCCTACGACCTGGCTGACCAGGTCCGCCTTGCACAACCAGGCAGCTCGTGAAACCTGTTGCTTTAAATCAGCCGGATTGTCTGACGGACTTGAAGTGCTATCCACTGTATCGGCAATAAATTCGGTAAGTTGACGAACACGAAGCACTTTTTCATACACAGATCCCAGATCGGCCTGGAACAGTACGCCTTTCAATTTTTCAACAAAATTTTCCAGAGGTCTTTTCACATCGCTTCCGTAAAAAAAACGAGCATCTGCAAGGCGGGCCCGAAGCACCCTTTCATGGCCTCTGGCAACCAGGTCCATATCTTTTGCCCGGGTATTATTCACGGCAATAAAACAGGGCATCAGGTTCTCTTTTTGATCAATCACCGCAAAATATTTTTGA
>JAFDHS010000273.1 GCA_019308655.1 Deltaproteobacteria bacterium | reverse complement strand
GAGCGGCGATGGTGCGGTTGTTGTGGTATCGAAAATTTACAGTCTGCCTTCGGAAAAATACGAACTAAAAACGCCAATCGATGTCGTTATTAAAATATTTGACGATGAAGCCATGGCGGTGTTTCCCGATTTGGAATTATACGGCGAAGGCAAAAATGAAACGGAAGCGCTGAGCGATTTAAAGCTGGAGATATTGGATTTGCTTGATGATCTGGAAGATATTCCTGAGAACGAACTGGGTCAGGCCCCGAAGGCGTGGAAAAAAACTTTGAATTTGCTGGTGGCCAGGTGTCAATAAAAGAATACCCCGAAAAAGAAATCAGAAACAAAATTTTGAGTAAAATAAAGCCTGTTGTTCGAAAAGGCCGAAGTAAGCACGATAAGGGCTATATTTATGTCGACGGCAAACTGGAGACCAAGGTAAAAATACCGAACAACCATGGAAAAATCATGAAGGAATCGAAATCTCGCTACATCGCCGCCGCATTGAAATTGAATGATGATGAGTTCAACAATTTAATCGACTGCCCTCTCACCGGCCCTCAGTATTATGACTGCTTAAAAAGCAGGATCGCATGATCGCGGAAAAAGCCGAAAAACAAAAATAAGTCCAATTATAGGGATCACAGGCAAAGAAGGGACTGATTTTTTTACTGCTTCTTTTTGTTTTACATTCTCAAAACTGATTTTTCAGTTCCTTTTTTGCCCGCACCCCCTATAGTCAACAACGTCCCCTGTTTTTTCGTGGAGAAAATGATGATCAGTTACACCGCCAAATACATCAAGATCGATTCCGGCTACATGGGCCAACTGGTTGAGTGGCCCGAAGTCGTCACCGAAGGCAAAGATCTTGAAGATTGCCGAGCAATGCTTCGTGACGCGCTGCATGAAATGATCCTCGCCTACCGTGATATGGGAAAGGAAATCCCGCCAAGCACAGCCTTGATTGAACTGCTACCGGTGGAGGTGTAGCATGTCCGTCAAACGGCGTGATCTGATCCGTTATCTCGAAAAGCAGGGATTCCATCTTTTGCGGGAAGGTTCCAATCATTCCATTTACTCCGACGGCTTCAAGGCGATTCCGGTTAAACGGCACAAGCAGTTTGACAGGATTACCGCCAATGAGCTGTGTAAGCAGGCCGGGTTGAAGCCCCAATATTAAGCTTTGTTTTCAGTCCCCTGTTTTGGTTTGAAAAAAGGAAAAGCAAAATGATAGGAAGACGTGCCCGATATCCGCAACAGCAAGGTGATCGATATTGTGCGTGAGTTGGAGGATTACGGTTGCGAGACGCTGGTGCATGATCCGCTGGCTTCGGCCGGGGAAGCGCTGGTGTAATATGGGGTCGAGCTGATCGAGCTGGATGCCGCCGGCAAGGTCGATGCGGTAGTCTGGGCCGTGGCGCACGATGCGTTTACGGAGATTACGCCCGATCAATTGGCTGATTTGTGCCGCAATGGTAGGGGGCATGGGATTGTGATCGATGTCAAAGGCGTTCTGAAACGTGAACATATTGAAAAAGGCGGAATCGCTTATTGGTGTTTATAGTCAACAATGTCCTCTGTTTTTACAAAAAAGGATAAAATCATGCAATTTAATGCAATAATTGAAAAAGATAATGATGGATATTTCGCGTATGTGCCTAAATTAAAGGGATGTGTGAGTCATGGTGATACCATTGAAGAAGTTCTCAAGAATATTAAAGAAGCAATAGAACTCTATATTGAAACTCTCGAAGCAGGTCAACTGAATCAGTTTAAGGAACATAATTATATAATTGCGCCTGTAGAGGTTGAAGTAGCCCATGCCTGCTAAACCGATCAGATTAACGGCAAAAGAGGCTGAGAAAATATTGCTGGATTCCGGGTTTGAATTGTTGCGGCAAAAAGGAAGTCATAGAATATATGGGAAAGAATCTAAACGAATGGTCATTCCCTTTCATACAGGAAAAATTTTACATCCTAAAATCGTTAAAGAACTATTTGAAATAATCATAACAACGTTCCCTGAATCGTCATAAGCCCACGGATAAATCCCAAGGCTTGAGGAGCAACAAACTGTCCCATTTATGACCAGCTTCAACCAGGGCACCGAGCCGAAAAACAAAAATAAGTACAATTATAGGGGGTGCGGGCAAAAAAGGAACTGAAAAATCAGTTTTGAGAATGTAAAACAAAAAGAAGCAGTAAAAAAATCAGTCCCTTCTTTGCCTGTGGTCCCTATAGTCAACAACGTCCCCCATTTTTTTGCTTGACACTTTGGGTCCCGTGGATTAAACGTTCACATTCTGAACTCAAAAACAATCACCAGTATTCCGAAATATGAGCCATGAATAAAGACAGGCAGGACCACTACACGGTCCTTAAAAAAATCGAAAGCAGCGAAATTTCAAGCCAGCGCAACCTGGCCAGGGAAACCGGCTTCAGCCTGGGCAAAGTCAATTATCTGCTCAATGCTCTGCTGGAACTGCTGGAAAAGGGCTTTGTCAAGCTGGGCAACTTCTGTAAATCGAACAACAAGCTCGGTTACCGCTATCTGTTGACGCCGTCCGGGGCAGGGGAGAAAACCCGCCTGGCGCGTGTTTTTCTGAAGCGCAAGACTAACGAATACGAGCTGCTGCGCCAGGAGATCGAAGAACTGAAGCAGGAAGTTCACGGCAGCCTGCAGGACAGCGAGGCCTGAAAAGAATGAGTACGGCATTCAAAAACATACAGCAACAGTTGAAACAAAAGCCCAAAGTCTGGCTGGCGACCGGTGTGGCCGGATTTATCGGCTCCAACCTGCTGGAGACACTCCTGAAGCTCAATCAAAGGGTGATCGGCCTGGACAACTTTTCCACCGGCCATCAACACAACCTTGATGAAGTCCAAACGCTGGTTTCCCCGCAGCAGTGGTTCGGATTTACATTTATCCAGGGCGATATTCGTGATCCGGATACCTGCCGCAAAGCCTGCGAAGGTGTTGATTATATTCTCCATCAGGCCGCTCTCGGTTCCGTTCCCCGCTCCATTGAAGATCCCATCACCACCAATCAGAATAATATCGACGGTTTCCTGAACATGCTCGTGGCCGCGCGGGATGCCGGGGCCGCCCGTTTTGTTTACGCCGCATCCAGCTCCACTTATGGCGATCATCCCGGCTTGCCCAAGGTTGAGGACACCATCGGCAATCCCCTTTCTCCCTATGCTGTTACCAAGTACGTCAATGAACTCTACGCGGATGTCTTCGCGCGCTGCTATGATCTGGAGTCGATCGGCCTGCGTTATTTCAACGTCTTTGGTGCCCGGCAAGATCCGGATGGAGCTTACGCGGCCGTCATTCCCAAGTGGATCGCGGCCATGTTGCGGGAGGAGGACGTGTATATCAACGGCACGGGCGAAACCAGCCGCGATTTCTGCTACATCAAAAATGCCGTGCAGGCCAATTTGCTGGCGGCAACGACGGAGCGGGTTGAGGCGGTTAACCAGGTTTATAATGTCGCCGTGAACGCACGGACCACCTTGTGCGAACTCTTTGAGTTGCTGCGGGCCGGTTTGGTTACCAAGTATTCCAAACTCCAAGATCTGAAGCCTGTTTATCGTGATTTTCGGGCCGGGGACGTGTTGCATTCGCAGGCGGATATCAGCAAGGCGCAAAGACTGTTGGAGTATGAACCCACGTATGCGATTGCGCAAGGCTTGGCAGAGGCGCTTGGGTGGTATGAGGATGTTTTGAGATAATGAGAAATGGATTTTGGGGAATAATTGCTTATTTTTACTACGGTATAAATATTTTAAAAGATTACTTCGTTCCCTTGTGGTCATAAACCCCACGGATAAATTCAGGGGTTTCCTTTGGAGGTTTTTATGAAAGTCGTTATTCTTGCCGGAGGTTTTGGTACCCGTTTAAGTGAAGAAACTTCGTTAAAACCGAAACCGATGGTTGAAATCGGAGGCAAACCGATCTTGTGGCATATCATGAAGATTTATTCCCACTACGGTTTCAACGATTTTATCATCTGCCTCGGGTACAAGGGATATGCCATAAAGGAATACTTTGCCAATTATTTTATGCATCATTGTGATGTGACGTTTGCCTTATCCTCTGTGGGTCCTCTGTGGGGTCTGACCAATGTAACTTATTATAAATACAATAAAATGGTTTAAAATCAGTAAAGATTTTACACTTAGATCCACTATTTTATAGACCGAAACAGCTGTTTAAGAAAAATATTGGAAAATGCCTCGCTCACGACGACATTACATTCCAGGATATGTTTGGCACATTACTCACCGCTGTCATAAAAAGGAATTTTTACTCAAATTTGCGAGAGATCGCCACTGTTGGAGACATTGGCTTTTCGAAGCCAAAAAGCGATTTGGACTGTGTGTTCTAAACTATATGGTAACATCCAATCACATTCATCTACTTGTGATTGATGATGGCCCGGATGCTGTTATTTCCAAATCCATGCAATTGGTCGCCGGTCGAACAGCTCAGGAATACAATCAGAGAAAAAAGCGAAAAGGTGCCTTTTGGGAAGATCGATATCATGCAACTGCTATCGAACATGATGAACATCTTCTTAGATGTCT
>JAFDHS010000272.1 GCA_019308655.1 Deltaproteobacteria bacterium | reverse complement strand
TGCCGTCAACGTTTGAAACGAAATGAACGGACAACCTCTCCTGTGCATAGGGACGTAAAGACTCGGTCACCATAACCGGTCCCAGATCCGATCCCCCTATTCCGATATTGACAATGTCGGTTATCTTTTTATGTGTATAGCCTTTCCATTCCCCGGAAATAATTTTATCGCAAAAGACTCTCATCTTTTCCAGAACCGCATTGACCTCCGGCATCACGTCTTTGCCGTCAACATAGATGGGCGTATTTGCCTTGCTTCTTAAAGCGATGTGTAAAACCGCCCGATTTTCCGTCTCGTTGATTTTATCACCGCTGAACATCTTTTCAATTGCATCGTTTAATCCGGTTTCATCAGCTAATTCCATAAAGAACTTAACGCTTTCCGATGTTATTATATTCTTGGAATAGTCAACAAGTATATCATTGAATCTGATCGAAAATTTTTCAAACCGGTTTGGGTCCGCGGCAAAAAGGTTTTTCATATGAACATTCTTCATCTTTTCAAAATGTTCGCTGACCTTTCTCCAACTATTTGTTTTGACGGGATTAATTTTATTCAGCATTTTCAACCTCATTATCCCCTAACCTCGAATATCGGGGCAGGGCTTGAAGGCCTGAACTATTTTTTTGAGACGGGATCGGAATGATGACCACGGGAACAGGTGAGTTTTTGACAACCTTATCGGCGACGCTTTCCATAAGAAAATGACCTTTTTGGGCTTTGCCGGCCATAACTAGCATATCGATATTTTCTTCCTTGATTACCTTCAAAATTTACAGTGCGGGATCGCCAATCACAAGGTGTTTGATAAAACGGGGACATCCTTCCAGATATTTTTCACGAATCTGATCTAATCGCTCTTTTGCCGCTTTTTCTTTCCATTGAATTAAATTTTTAACATGCGATTCATTAAACTCACCGTACCAGGATTCATGCTGAGCCAAATCTTCAATGACTAAAAGGACATGTATTTCTGACTGATTACTGCTTACGTCTGATTACGATAATATTTAAAATAGCATTTCTCGCCTCATTTTGTAAAGAAAGGAAAATGGGACGTGAAAATAGCTTAAAAAAGTTTAAGATCATAAAAAAAGTTTGACAAACAAAAATCAGCTTGATACGACAAATAAAAATCAACTTGCTATTAGAATGACTTATCTAAAATAGAGAAAACTATTATAAGGGGTGTCTTATGCTTTTCGGCCGATCACCGGCACTTAAGAAACTGAAGGCGTAACAGGGCTTACAGCAGCGCGAAGCCCATGGCGCCTTTTTTTATTTCAATCAGAGAAGAGTTGTAAAGCAAAGAAAAACAGTGTTCGGTTCCCTAATCGAAGGAGGATCAAAGGTGCAAAGCCGGTCATCGAAAAGGACTACTCTTTTAAAAACAGTAAAGGCATGGTGCTCTATACCGGCCAAACATGAATCATATTCAACCATCAAAAGAGGAAAAAATGAAAAAAGCTATCATTATTTTCGGCACGACAACAGGTAATACCGAAGCAATGGCGGAATTTATAGGAGGTGATAAAGCTGCTCCCAAAGCGAGGGGGGCGGAAAGTCAGGGGTTTTAGAGAAGGCTGGTAGCCGATTATTGAACTCTTACACAAAATTCGGAAAGATAAGAAACATAAATATCTGATTCTTTCCATGGGAGGTTCTATGAAATTCAAAAGATACTTTTTTATTTTCATGTGGGTGGGCGTTTTGATCTTCGCCGGAACATCCGTCCAGGCTGGTGATGTAAATTATACGTACGATGCACTGAACCGTTTAACTGTGGCTGAAAAACCCGGAGAGTACAGAATTGAATACAGTTACGATGCAGCCGGCAACCGGACATACAAAGTGGTGGAACTCACGGTTGGTGCCGCCGGATATGGTATCCTTGATGCCGAAGACAGTAGCCTGCTGGCTTCCAGCCCGGTACAACAGGATACCGGCAGCGACTGATAAGCAATGCCTGCGATTGCGATGCAGACAATATCGGCAGTGTTCGGCATTAAAGATTTTTATATGTTGAGACCTGATTTCCTCAGCAGCCCAGGGAATTCAAACTGGAATCCCGTTGCGGATTTCAACAGGGAGGTAAAATAAATGCTTTCAATTCATCCGAAATCAAATCGTTCTCATTTAAAGTTTACGAGGATCCTTTTCTTCTTTTTATTATCACTGGGTCTTGTTTTGTCGGCTGTACCCGGGGCAAATGCAATGCTTCCGGGGCACACCAAAGTGGAGGCACTCTTGGTATCTCCCCAAGAGGCGCGGGATTTTTTCCAGACAACCGCCCCAAAAGGGGTTGAAGGCATTGCCGTTGAGGGTGCCGAAATCCTCTCTTCTACGGCAGTATCCCCGGAAATCGAGGCGCTCGCCCGGGGCCTCAAGAACGACCCGGATCTTATTTATGCCTATGTCCATGATCACATCGAACACACCCCCATTTTCGGCTCCTTGAAAGGGGCTGCCGCTACCCTGCTCGATGGTGAAGGAAACGATTTTGATCAAGCCTCCCTTATGATCGCTCTTTTGAGGCAAGCAGGCTTTACCGCTAATTTTATTTATGGAGT
>JAFDHS010000271.1 GCA_019308655.1 Deltaproteobacteria bacterium | reverse complement strand
TCGGCAACAATTTCAGTGGTGTATCTTGTGATGCCGTCTTTTTCCCAGGAACGCGTTTGAATTTTCCCTTCGACATAGACCTGTTTGCCCTTTGAAAGCCATTGTCCGCAGATTTCACCTAGTTTACCAAAAGCGACGATGCGATGCCATTCCGTTTTTTCTCTTTTTTCACCGGTATTTTTATCCCGCCATTCCTCGGATGTTGCGATGGTGAAATTTGCTACGGCACGACCATCCGGGGTGTAGCGGACCTCCGGATCTTTTCCAAGATTGCCTATCAGAATTGCCTTGTTAACACCTGCCATTGTCAGTAAGCCTCCATATCCCAAAAAGTGTGAAGTGACTAAAGTGATCTAAAGTGCCTAAAGTTGAGGAATTCTATCAATTTTATATATAAAAAAGACAGAAGGAAAGGACTCATTAACTATAGCTCACTTTTCCGGTTTATAATGAAAACTGCCGCGCCATCCCACTCGTTGGGTTTCGTTCCTCAACCCAAACTACAAAATGCCAAAATTGGAATTGCTGCTGCTCAGTTATCTTTGACATTTTCCGTTCCAATCAAAGCATGGGACAACACCTCATCCATGTGTTCCACCAGAACAATGTCCATATGTTTGGATATGGCGGAGGGTATATCCTTTAAATCCTTTTCGTTTTCCATGGGAACGATAACTTTTTTGATTCCTGCACGATGAGCCGCCAGAAACTTCTCCTTAAGACCGCCTATGGGAAGGACACGACCGCGCAGGGTGATTTCACCGGTCATGGCAACATTGCGGTCAACGGGTTTTTTTGTCAGTGCGGATACAAGTGAGGTACACATTGAGATCCCTGCCGAAGGACCGTCTTTTGGAATGGCCCCTTCCGGCACATGAATATGTATATCAAATTCTTTGTAAAACCCGTTGTCTATATTGAGGTGGTCCGAACGTGAGCGAACATAGCTGACGGCTGCCCGGGCAGACTCTTTCATCACATCCCCTATTTGGCCGGTAATGATAAGTTCTCCTTTACCCGGCATCGTGACGGTTTCGATAGAAAGCAGTTCTCCCCCAACCGGTGTCCATGCAAGCCCGGTAACAACACCGACTTCATCATTTTGCTCAACTTGGCCGTGTTTGAAACGGGCCGGTCCCAGGTATTTTTGTATGGTTTTTGAGGCTATCTCGAACTCATCGTTTGCATCTTTGTTTTTCAGGACCTCACGTGCAATCTTTCTGCAAACAGAGGAAATCTCACGCTCAAGATTCCTTACCCCGGCTTCCCGTGTATAATTCTGGATAATGGTAACAATTGCATTTTTTGAAAACCGGACATTGGTTTCGTCAAGTCCGTTTATCTTAATCTGCTTGGGCAGAAGAAACCGATCGGCGATATGATACTTTTCATCCTCGGTATAGCCGGATATACGAATAATTTCCATTCTGTCCTGCAGAGGAAGCGGAATGTCGGGCAAGGTATTGGCTGTGGTGATAAAAAGAATATCGGAAAGGTCATAGTCAAGATCGAGATAATGGTCGTTAAACGTGTTGTTCTGTTCCGGATCCAGCACCTCCAGAAGGGCTGCCGACGGATCACCTCTGAAATCCATGCTCATTTTGTCCACTTCATCCAGACAAAATACCGGATTATTTGAACCCACCTTTTTTAAAGACTGAATTATCTTACCCGGCATTGCGCCTATGTATGTGCGCCTGTGTCCCCTGATTTCGGCTTCATCTCTTACTCCCCCCAGGGAAAGGCGTACAAACTTTCTGCCGGTCGCATTAGCTACGGATTTTGCCAGGGAAGTTTTTCCCACACCGGGAGGCCCTACCAGACAAAGTATAGGTCCTCGAATCTTCTTGACCAGTATTTGGACCGCAAGATATTCCAGTATGCGTTCCTTAGGCTTTTCCAATCCGTAATGATCTTTGTTCAGTATTGCCTCGGCTTCATCAAGATCATGACAAAGCCTGCTGCGGTCAAACCAGGGAAGGCTGATCAACCAGTCAATATAATTCCTGCCCACGGCTGCTTCAGCCGACATGGGCGTCATCATCTTGAGCTTTTTAAACTCTTCTCTTGTCCGGGTCGCACCCTCCTTTGACATTCTTTTTCGCTTAATGCGTTTTTCCAGATCCTTAAGGTCATCCGCAGGGCCTTCTTCGTTGCCCATCTCTTTCTTGATCGCCCGCATCTGCTCATTAAGATAATATTTTTTCTGGGTCTTATCCATTTGAGACTTGACGCGGCCCTTAATCCTCTTCTCCATCTTAAAAATTTCGATTTCCGACTCTATGAATTGGAGAAGAAGGGCAAGGCGTTGACTCAGGGAATTGGTTTCCAACAAACGCTGTTTGTTCTGAATTTTGAATGAAATATGGGCGGCTACCGTATCAGCGATCTGTGAAGAATCTGAAATTGTAGATAGATCTTTTACAATATCTTTTGAAACATTCTTGTTCAGTCCGGCATATTTTTCAAAGCTCTCAATAACGGTTCTGACAAGGGCTTTTTCCTCGGAAGAACTGCTTTCCTCTTCAAGAACAGGTTCAAGGCCGACCTGAAAAAATTCTTCATCCTGAATAAAATTAAT
>JAFDHS010000270.1 GCA_019308655.1 Deltaproteobacteria bacterium | reverse complement strand
TGGCGAGTTCACCCATCTTATCGATAATAACTTCTTTGTAAGTTAAAGCGCCTTCACCTACAAAGACGCAGGGTTCATCAATCCCTTCAACGGCATTGGCGGGAATTGAAACCTGTTCCTCAATTTTCTGTTTCAACATACCGTTTTCAAACCTGCATCGCGAAAAATAGACTTCCCCTTTTCGAGCATCTAAAAAAGGACAAATAAGAAAGGAAGAGCATGAAAATTGATACGCAAGGGCGTCAAGGGTTGACACACCCACAAGAGGCTTGCCGGATGCAGCAGCAAGACCCTTTACCGAACTGATTCCTATACGCAGTCCGGTAAAACTCCCCGGCCCTCGGGTTGCCGCAAAACCGTCAAGATCTGAAACGGTAAGACCGGAGTCGGCTATTACCGTTTCGATCATCTCCATAAGGTGAATTGAATGGGTCTGACTGCTGACAAGAGTCATTTCAGCCAGCAAGGAATCTTTATCGACAACGGCAACGCTACAACTTTGGGTTGCCGTATCAACAGCAAGTATTTTCATGTTTTTTACGCTTGCACCTTTTTTTTCGCAGGCTTGCCCTTTTTGCTTTTTATTTTCGGCTTTGAGGCTTGAGTCTCATCCAGCAAGGCAATGGACAGAACCTGGTCCATATTCCCGACGGGAACGAATTTAATTTTCCGTTTTACGTTTTTGGGGATTTCTTCCAAGTCTTTTTTGTTCTTCTCTGGAATAATTATCGTATGAATTCCGGACCTTAAAGCACCCAGTGATTTTTCCTTGAGTCCTCCTATGGGAAGCACTCTTCCTCTGAGCGTAATTTCACCCGTCATCGCCACATCTTTGTTGACAGGCCGATTCGTCACAGCGGAAATCAGGGAAGTGGCCATTGCAATACCCGCTGAGGGACCATCCTTGGGTATCGCGCCTGCCGGCGCATGAATATGTACATCAAAATTTTCCAAGAAGTTCTCCTTAACGCCCAGGCTTTTAAGGCTTGATCTGGTATAACTCACGGCCGCACGTGCAGATTCCTGCATAACATCTCCCAACTGTCCGGTCAGGATCAACTCGCCCTTGCCTCCCATTAAAGAAGATTCCACATACAAGACCTCACCGCCGATCTGGGTCCAGGCAAGGCCGGTCGCCAGACCCACCTGACTGTTTTCCTGATCCATCTCGGGATAGTATTTGGGAACACCGAGGTATTTGGGCAAATTGTTTTTGGTAATTGTAAACGGTCCTTTTTCTCCTTCTGCAATTTTACGCGCCGTCTTACGGCAAATGCTTCCCAACTCCCGTTCAAGGTTTCTCAAACCCGCTTCTGCCGTGTATTCGGTAATAATCTGGTGCATTGCGCCAGGACTCATAGAGATATTATTCTTTTTCAAGCCGTTTTCCTTGATCTGACGGGGCAAAAGATATGTTTCGGCAATACCCTGTTTCTCCTCTTCCGTATAACCGGAAATAGAGATAACCTCCATCCTGTCCAAAAGTGGTGAAGGTATGGTATCCGTCACATTGGCAGTCAGAATAAACATGACCTTGGAAAGGTCAAAAGGAAGATTCAGATAGTGGTCGCTGAAAGCAAAATTCTGCTCCGGATCAAGGGCCTCCAGAAGAGCTGACGAAGGATCACCCCGATAATCGGAACCGATCTTATCAATCTCGTCCATCATAAAAACCGGATTATTTGTACCACACTGCTTCAAGCCCTGTAATATACGGCCGGGGAGGGCTCCGATATAAGTTCGGCGATGCCCTCTGATTTCAGCTTCATCATGGATACCCCCAAGAGAGATGCGAACAAATTTACGTTTCAAAGCACGGGCAATTGCCTGACCCAAAGAGGTTTTTCCGACACCGGGAGGTCCCACAAAACAAAGAATCGGCCCTTTCATTTTGGGATTCAGCTTGCGGACACTCAAATATTCCAGTATGCGGTCTTTTACTTTGTCAAGTCCGTAGTGATGACTATCCAACTGCTTTTTCGCATTCTTTACGACAATCACGTCTTTGGTGGATTTGCTCCAGGGCATTTCAACCAGCCAGTCCAGATATGTCCTTACAATTGAAGCTTCAGAAGAGTCGGGGTGCATCATTTCAAGGCGTCTTAACTGCTTTTCCCCCTCTTCAGCGGCCTCCTTGGACATCTTGGCACGTTTTATCTTTTTTGTGTATTCTTCTATTTCACGGCTCTTTTCATCCTCTTCGCCCAATTCCTTGTATATCGCCCTTACCTGTTCTCTTAAATAATAATCACGCTGGCTTTTTGAAATTTCATCTTTGACATCGGACTGGATCTTGGCCTGCATTGTTGAGAGTTCCACTTCATGGGAAAGAAACTCATTTACTTTTTTAAGGCGCTCCAAAGGATCGGTCAGTTCAAGTAAAACCTGAGCATCTTCTATTTTTAATCTTAAATTTGAGGCTACGAGGTCAGCCAGCTTGCCGGGCTCAACAATGTTGTCTAAAATCGTGGTAACATCACCGATCAGTTCTCCGCGAAGCGATAGAAGTTTTTCACAGGTTTCACGTACATTCCGCATCAACGCTTCAGTTTCAAGACTAACATCTTTAACGTGTTCTTCCGGAATC
>JAFDHS010000269.1 GCA_019308655.1 Deltaproteobacteria bacterium | reverse complement strand
AAGATGCATTAGATTGGTGAAGTCACTAATAAGGTTAAAACAATTCAATATGTAAGGAGGGAGAATGGCAGATAGCAAAGAATATGAGATAAATTTTTTTACTCCTAAATCGCCGTTTGCAAAAGACAATACGAAAATAATTGCTTGGATTGTCATTATTTGGGCTCTTGCGGTTTTCGGGTTTCATTTTCTGATGAAAGCCATAGAAAAACCAACGCCTGAGCCGGCTTATATTACATATGAGAGCGTATGGGAAAACGTCAAAAGCAACACCGCTACTGATATTGAAAAAAAGGATCTGGCAAAAGTTTACCTTACACTGCTGGGTAAATATATAGAACTTAGAGATAATCCTGTCTTGAAGAAAGCGCTGACTTCAACCATATATGATATTCTTCCGGCGGAAGAAAAAATGGCATTTGTTGAAGCGACCCAAGTCTTTTCAGGGAATTTAGACGATTTTGAACTACTGCTGAACGCTGTTAAAAAATTTCCAGAGGGGATTAAGCAGAATATTATTGATGCGCTTGGGCTGTCCAACGATAATGGGTTTAATAATTTACTGGCTAATGTTATCCCTTACGGCCTTCTTCCCTTTGATGGCGCTCCCCTGGACAAGGAAAACATGGATACGATTCCGGTTCTGATGGATAAATATCTGATTCATTTCCAGTCCGGTTTAACCGATACAAAATTTCTGGGTTTTCCGTTCCACTACTTTTATACCTCGGTATTTCTCTTGGTCCTTTTTTGCGGATTGTGTTGGTATTACTGCGTTGCTATCGATAAAATAATGGATAAACACGGTATGGAAAAGGGTGAAGTATAATATATTGTAATAATATATCAGGGGGGTGAATATGATAAAGCGTTTTAAAAGCTGGTCCGTTCTGTTTGTATCGGTTACTATTTTATTTATATTGATGACAGCGTCTTCCCTTTATGCCGCCAAAAGCGGAGTAGCCCTTGAAGAAGGCTTTAAGCTGGCTCCTGCTATAATAATGATCGCCATCATTGTCATGTTCGTAATGATCGGGGTATTGAATAAGGCAAAAGATACCGGGGATTATTATGCGGCCGGCCGGTCCATATCCCGGGTCGGCTCGGGTATGGCCATCGCTTCAAACTGGATGAGCGCCGCTTCATTTCTGGGTATGGCCGCCATTATGTACGGATCGGGTTATCACGGGATGGCATATGTTGTCGGGTGGACCGGCGGATATGTATTGTTACTGGTCTTAATGGCGTCACAGATTCGAAGATTCGGTAAATATACCGCTCCGGATTTTATTGGAGACCGATATTATTCAACAGGATTAAGGGCCACGACCGCTATTCTTGGCATAGTAATATCATTTTGTTATTGCGTGGGTCAGTTTGGCGGTATCGGCCTGATGTTTCAGTGGATATTTGGTGTTCCCTATGCCTGGGCGGTTATTATCGGATCATCCGTTGTGCTTGTTTACACTTTGATTTCAGGGATGCTGGGCGTAACCAAAAACCAGCAGGTCCAATATGTCATCATCATCATCTCGTTTGTAATCCCTGAAATTATCCTGACGTTCAAGTATGATTATTTTTGGCTCTTTCCTCAATTGGGATACGGTCAGGTAGTTTCTGATATTGTAGCAGGCGTCTCTCCTGCCGATCTTGTTAATTCCGCCGGACATGCGTTTGCCATACTCCCTTCTCCTGAATTTGCACTGCCATGGGATCCGGCAACCGGTAAAGATTTTTTTCAATTTATCGCCATTTGTTTTGCACTGATGCTTGGAACCGCCGGCTTGCCCCATGTTATTCAAAAGTTTTATGTGGTTCCCAAAACAAGTGATGCAAGATGGTCGGTTGTATGGGGATTGTTTTTTGTTTGTATTCTTTACTGGAGTTGCCCTTTATATTCGGCATTCGGCAAAATGTTATCTTCACATCCCGAGGTGGGAAAACTCTCGAAGGACGCAATCGTTATATATACGGCGCAGTTAGGAATGGTCCATCCTTTAGTCGTGGGATTTTTGGCTGCCGGAGCGGTATCTGCGGCATTCTCTACGGTTTCCGGATTACTGGTATCAGGCGCTTCCGCATTTTCACATGATCTTTACTACAAAGTAATAAATCCCAACGCTTCCGGTGCAAAACAGATGCAGATGGCCCGTATAGGAACCATTTTAATGGCAGTTGCCGTCGGTGCTGTTGCATTGCTTAAACTCGCATTGATTGCGCAATTGGTCGCTGTTGCATTTTCAATGGCAGCCTGTACGTTCTTTCCGCTGTTCTTACTCGGGATCTGGTGGAGCGGTTCCAACAGGTCTGGCGCAATTGCAGGGCTGGTAACCGGTTTAGGTATTTCATTCATTGCTATTGCTTATTTTATTGCCGGTAAATTCGGTGTTGCTCTGCCTGCGGCCGAGGCGGTCGGCTATTGGATAAATCCTTGGTATTATGCCTGGTTTGCCGCACCTTTAGCAATTATTGTGCATATTATCGTTGCCTTGATGACGGAAGAAACGCCTGAAAGCATTAAGAAATTTCTGGCAACGGAAGTCCATGGCGGATAGATTATTTAATGTAGGGGCGATCCTTGTGATCGCCCTTTCATGTCCA
>JAFDHS010000268.1 GCA_019308655.1 Deltaproteobacteria bacterium | reverse complement strand
CCAGGGTCTTGTCCCGGCAGGGGGGGAGCTAATCCAGAAAGTCCCCGCATAAGTCGGTTTCATGGCATCCAGTTTGATTTTAACAGTACCATGTTCAGCTTCTGAAATTGTTGTTCCGTCTTTTCCGAGATTCTTGAAAACCATGCCGATTCCTAAAGCAACACATATCAACCCTACAGCCTGCTGCTGCATACCACTTTCAATCATCAGCCAATCTCTCTGAATACCTGAAACATGGTTATCAAATATAAAAGTGAGTATATTGCCTTTAATTTGCACATCCAGGCGATGATTGGTGAAACGCGGGATTTTGACAAGATCCTTGACTTTACTGATTTGCTCTGTGGATAGTTTTTTTGTTTTGTCAAACATCCCCCAGTGAAAAATTTCAGGCGCTTCGTTATAGTCACTGGTGCATCTGGAATTCAAAGCTGTTTCAACTGAAATAGCAGGGCCTTCAGGTGGAAGCTCTGTCACAATTCTTTCGCTGTCAGGTGGTATCTTAACAGGATCCATGAAACGACCTTTGATGCGGTTAATGATTTCTGACCCAGATGGAAATCCCACCAGTGGGAAAGCTATGGAATAAAATCCTAACATAGTAGTATATTTTAAGAAAATTCTTCTTTTCATAGGTAAAGATCGCTCAAATTTTCTTTAATTCTCAATTTTTGATTTTCTTAAATTATTGTCTTTGTCTTCACGTCTTTTCCTGTTCTTGCAGCTTGTAACTATAAAATCAACGTTCTTTCTATCATCAAATCTATGGCCTTTCCGGATTTCCTGGTCGCTTGTCAGCTGTTTGTCACTCAAATGTGTTTTTAGTCAGGATTTATAGGATTCAAATGATTCAAATGATTTTCCAGGGTCCTTAGCTATTGGTTGAACAAATTCATCCGACATGTTTGTAAAATAGAAAACCGGTTAGATTAAGCAAAGGGGAAGGTAATAATTTAAAAATATTATAGGATGTTTTGCCACCGGGCTCTTTGACAAAGGCATCTTTGACCAAATTGTATTTGTAATAATTTATGATTTCCTGTTTTGTGCCCCATCCCCGCTTGAACTGCAAAAGGCCTGTATTCTCCGGTTCTGTTCTGCCGAAGCTGAAAGTTTTGAATCCATTTTGCTCATACCATTTTATGATTTCCCAAATGAGCAGGTTGGTCGGTCTGAGATATTGATATCTTCTGTCAAATGCACCGAATTTATAAATGGCTTTATTCCCCGACTGGAAACAAATAGCACCTGCAATATTTTTTTTTTGGTAAGAAGCGAGCACGACAACGCCTTTTTTGTTGGAGATAATATGCTCGTGCACCTTTTTAAAGAAATAGTAAGGTTGGGGTGGCAATCCGTGATGTTTTCTTGTTATGCGATTTAACCGGCAAAATTCTTTTACGGATTCTAGAGAATGAGACAGGATAACGTTTACACCTTCTTTAATAGCTTTTTTTATGTTTTGCTTTGTACTGACTCTGAAACTGGAAAAGATTTCATGTTCGTTTCGTGTTAAATCGAGAGTATGGGTATAGAACGATGAAGAAGTAGTTATATCCTGGAAAATATCTTTTCCGCCTCTTACCTCTATGTATTTCCAGCCGCCCTTTCTCCCATATTCGATTAAGCTTTTAATGATTTCTTTGAACTGGCTTTTCTCATATACGATAGGGCTGCAAAAGTCAGTGAAAGGGAGGGATACGCCTCTTTTCCCTGTTAACCAGCTATTAATCTCCATCACAGCGATTAAAGCCGATAATTTGCCGCCATCGATCAAGGTGAAGTAGATAGGTTTGTACCCATATGACTCGAAAAGAACTCTGGCCCAGCTTGAGGTGTGAAAAAAGGAGTAATCCTTGTTTGTGAGCAAGAGTTTGTCCCAGTTGGGGTATTCTATGGGGTTGATGATTTCTATGGGCATTTACGATCACCATGAGAAAATTACACTGCTTTATTTTTGTTTGTCAGGATTAACAGGATCCGGGTTTGTTAATCGCTCGGGTTTTTAATTTTCCGTATGATTTTGGCGGGATTTCCTGCAACGATAACATTATCCGGCACATCATCGATCACCACACTGCCGGCGCCGATAATTGAGCCGGACCCTACAGTTATGCCGCACAGCAAGGTTGCATTCGAACCGATAGAGGCGCCTTGTTTGACAACAGTTGGAATGACTTGCCAGTCTTCTTCTGTTTGAAGCTTTCCGGAATCGTTTGTTGCCCCTGGATATTTATCGTTGATGAACACGACACCGTGGCCGACAAAAACCCCGTCTTCAATGTTAACGCCTTCGCAGATAAATGTATGGCTGGAAATTTTGCACCGTTTTCCGATGACTGCATTCTTTTGGATCTCTACGAACGGGCCTATTTTGGTTTCGTCACCAATGGTGCAGCCATACAGGTTGATGAAATCGTTCAGGACTACGTTTTTCCCTAATTTTACGTCGGATGAAATTTTTTTCATTTGTTTTGATATGCTCGGAAATTTGATGGTGATCGGTTATTTATTTTATTTCAACAGGGATGCCGTTTTGTTTTAACGATTTTGTGGAGGCGGTCAGGACCTTGACGACCTCCAGGCCGGCTTCGCCTCCTG
>JAFDHS010000267.1 GCA_019308655.1 Deltaproteobacteria bacterium | reverse complement strand
AGCTTCAGGGAAAACGACCCAAAGGAATGATCTTTACAAATTCCAGTTTCGGGAAGTTACCATTGATGGGGATGATAATGATGTTTCAATGATCACATTCAAAAAAAAATAGGGAAAAAGAGGACAAAATGACATTACCTGAGATTAGAGATACCGTCACGACACAAGAAGCCCTGGAGTTATGCAAACATTTCAAACTGGATTATCTGGTCAAGCGTACTGAGGCGAACCCGGATAGATACAAAAGCTGGAAATTTGATGGATGTTCCGGCTTGCCTGATAAAATAATGGGTCTTTTCATGGGCTGTAATTGGAAAGACATTACGTATAAATGCTGTTTGCCCCATGATCTTTGCTATGGTTATGGAGAGCTTGGAAATACGATTGAGAGAGAGCGTGTGGATCTGAAATTTTACAGTGATCTGGTGACCAAGGCCGGAATGAAAAAATGCTGGGCATCTGCTTTTCTTGCAGCGGTTCGGATAGGCGGAAAGGAAGAATTCGGTCTTTCATTCTCGTGGGGATTTGCCCATAAATAAAGCAAGTTTTTGACGGTATTTTTTGCTGCTGCTTAATATATCGTTTGCCGTCCCCATAATCGCATTCAGGCCCGCCAGGGCCGATGTTATTGATCTGTGTCCGCTTTGATCAGCCGAACCGCCGGATATGCGATTCATATGTCCTGTCCTTGTGGGAGGGATGTTCAGTAATGGGCGTCCCTATCCGTATATGGGCTTTATCCGGCATACTCATTCAATTTTGCATACACTTTTTTCATCATTAACGCTTTCACCAGACTACCGAATGATTGGTTTTCCAGGATTTTTTCAAATATCTCCTGATTTTGGTCCATCCGTTCAATCAACTTATCAATAAACATCTCTTCAAAGGCATATTTAAAGGTATCCGGTTTATTGACTTTTGCCTGAGTTTTTAATGTTTCATCTTCAATCAATGCCACTTCAATCTGTTCAAAAAACAGTCTGTCGGCCTCCTCAAATTCCGTACCAAAACGCTCATTTAATACATCAATAATTTCGGATAAAGCCGTCTTTTCTTCTTTTGCCCGTTTTATGCCTGCTTCCGAAAGTCCGTCCAGTTCTCCATTTTCACCTGTGATCAAATCAATTGGGCCTTCATTGATTTTCTCCAGGCGGTAATACTCCATGGCAATTTCATCATCCAGTTGCAAACATTCAGACAAATCCCGTTTGGGTAATTTGGTTTGCAGCAGTTTGGCATAAGCATAGAATTTTTCAAATTCAGGTTCTCTGAAGGGCATGATCTGGGCAAGAAATGAGTACAGATTTGTCCAGGTTCTCAAACTCTTTTTAAACCCGTCCTTTTTATCTTCTGTTTCAATGGCTTTGTATCTGTCAATGGCAGGATCAATAAGAGCGTAAAGTTGTGCCTGTACTTTTGTCAATTGTGTTGCCGGATTAAAATATAATTTGGCAAATGCATCTATTTCAGACGGCCGGTAAATCTGCCACTCATCCAGCTTTGCCTTTAAATCGTAAAGGTGATTGGGTTCCGGTTCTTCTGTGACGGTTGTGATTTCATAATAAGGCTGAAAGGATTGAAAGATGGTTTCTCTGTCATTCACAAAATCCAGTATAAACGTATTTTCTTTGCCGGGTGCCATGCGGTTAAGTCTTGAGAGCGTCTGCACCGCTTTTACGCCGGACAGTTTTTTATCGACATACATGGTATGCAGCATGGGTTGATCAAAGCCTGTCTGATATTTATCGGCAACAATCAGGATTTTATATTCCTCCTGATTAAACACCTTTGGCAGTTCTTTTTCACCATAACCGGTCAGTTGCGGTTCAGACACACCATCGGGAAAATCGTCATCAATCACCTTGCCCGAAAAGGCGACCAGAATTTTTATCTCTTTCTCATACCCCTTTCCCTTAATATAGCGCTTGAATTCATGAAAATATCGTTTGGCATGAAGGCGTGATCCGGTAACCAGCATGGCTTTGGCTCTGCCTCCTATTTTTGTGGCAACCACCTGTCTGAAATGCTCAATGATAATTTGGGTTTTCTGTGCCAGATTATGGGGATGCAAAGAGACAAAACGGCCAATGGCACAAGCGGCTTTCTTTTTATTGATTTGCGGATCGTCTTCTATGGCCTTGGACAGCTTGAAATAAAGCGCATAAGTGGTGTAATTTTTCAGTACATCCAGAATAAAGTGTTCTTCAATTGCCTGGCGCATGGAGTAGAGATGAAAGGGTTGGGGTTTGCCGTTTTTATCCTTACAGCCAAATACTGCCAGGGTTTTATATTTGGGTGTTGCCGTAAACGCAAAAAAGGAAAGATTGGATTGGTGTCCGCGAGCGGCTGCCGACCGCTCAACCTGTTCCCTGACAAAATCCTCATTGTCATAATATTCATCCATATCATATCCGAATGGAGTGACTGACTCCGCCACCATCAAATACCGGACATCTTCATTTATTTTGGCATTGCCCAAAACCGCTTTCATTTTTTGGTAGTGCTTAACATGTAGTGGTTTTTGCCAACCTCGGAGCAATCTCGGCATTGTAATAGTGAACAAAATTCCAAATGGCACCGATATGATTGGCCAATTTTTTGGAAAAG
>JAFDHS010000266.1 GCA_019308655.1 Deltaproteobacteria bacterium | reverse complement strand
GGGAAGATTTCCTATGACCACAATTTTGCAGCCTTCCTTTTCCCCCAATTCCTTAATATCGACATCCAGTATGCTTTTTCCCAGTAAATTTACGTTGTGAATATTATGGGTAAGCAGTTCGTTTTTTAAAATCGGAATGATTCGGGGATCTTTTTCAACGGTGTAGACTTTTTTGGCAAGACGCGCTACAGGAACGGTCAATGCCCCAAGGCCGGCGCCGATTTCCAAAACAACATCTTCCGCGCTATCATTTCAGCAGTGGACGGATCGGATAAAAAATTCTGTCCTAAATGTTTCCTGGGTTGGATATTTAATGCTTTAAGCAGTCTTGCTGGGGATATCATAATTATGGGTCTCTTAACTCTGAAATTTGTGCTTTTTTCCGGGCCCGGATTCTTTAATATATTACTCGATATTTTTTTAAGCGGATGATTGTAAATATTTTCCGGGTTATAAAGTAGGCGGCAACACCGGGAAGAATACCGACGATGACTCCCCCTGTAACTATGGCACAGGTTACATCCATTCCAAGGGAAAAAACTTCTGAAATCGACATGGTTTTTAGGTCAACAGGGGGTAAGTTGCCGAGAAAAAACGTTCCCACTTTGTAGCTTGCCAGGTATAAAAATGGTACGATTGGCGTACCCAGCCAAGCTCCAACAGCGCCTGCACGTTTACTTCCCTTTAAAATAACCGCCAGAGCGATGGCCAGAATCGTGTGAAAAGGGATCGTAGGGGTCGCTCCCACAAAAATGCCGGCCGCCATTCCCCTGGCAATATACTCGGGACTGCCCGGAAGCTCTTTTAATCGGCTGAAAAATTGCTGAACGCGCTGCTTCAGGTGCCTGTAGTTGAACCTTTTAATCCCGGATTCTTTTTTTATCTCTTTCATTTAAACCATAAACCATCAGTAACGGTTGCAAGGGCCTGTCAGTAGGTCTTTTTGTCTGATTTTTAATAGCACGTAAAATTATTGTTTTCAATTCTTCTTATTCCTTTATCCGCTTGTTCAGTGATAAAGAAGACGGTAACCTGCCCACTGGACTGCAAAAGGATTTTTTTATGAAAAAGAAACTGCCCATTGGCATTCAGACCTTTTCGGAAATCATCTCCGAAGGGCATTATTATGTGGACAAAACCCCTTTTGCCCATCGCCTGATCGAAGAAGGAAAATATTACTTTCTTTCCCGGCCCCGCCGTTTCGGTAAAAGCCTGTTTCTGGACACCCTCAAGGAATTATTCGAGGCCAACCGGAAATATTTCAAGGGACTCTATATCGAGAACCAATGGGACTGGACGATCCCATACCCGGTCATCCATATCAGTTTTGGCGGCGGCGTGCTGCAAAGCCGCGCGGAGCTGGACCGTCGAATACGTGACATCTTGCGGGTCAATGGGGAACGGCTTGGCATCGGGTGCCCGGATGTCGAGGATGTGACCGCTTGTTTCGGTGAGTTGATCCGCCGGGTCCATGCCGATTCGGGCCGGCGGACGGTCATTCTTGTTGACGAGTATGACAAACCCATTCTTGATAACATCACCCACAGCCAAACCGCCCTGGCCATGCGTGAGGGTCTGAGAAATTTCTACTCGGTCATCAAGGACCTGGACGCCCACATCCGCTTTACTTTTCTGACCGGGGTATCCAAGTTCAGCAAGGTGAGTCTGTTTTCCGGGCTGAACAACCTGCGTGATATTACGGTTTCGCGGCCATATTCGGCCATCTGCGGCTATACGGATACCGATGTGGATACTGTTTTTGCCCCTGAACTCAAAGGGCTGGACCGTGATGAAATCCGCCGCTGGTACAATGGCTACAACTGGCTGGGTGAGACGGTGTATAACCCGTTTGATTTGTTGCTGCTGTTCCGGGAACGGGAGTTCCGCCCCTGGTGGTTTGAAACCGGCACGCCGACCTTTCTGGTCAAGCTGCTGGCGAAGCACGGTTTTTTCACCCCCGACCTTGCCCGCTTACGCACCGGAATGGACTTGCTTTCGACCTTTGATGTCGACTTGATCCTTCCGGAGGCCCTGCTGTTTCAAGCCGGGTATTTGACCATTCACAAGGCCGAAGAGCCGATCCCCGGCCATTGGGTGTACACCCTGGGCTACCCCAATCATGAAGTACAATCCAGTCTGAATGCCAGTCTGCTTTCCGTTTATACCGATGATGTCAGTAAAAGTTTTGCGCATCGCCTGCGGCTTCAGGATCTGCTGCTGGCCAATGACATCATGGGGCTGAAGGATTTGTTCACCGCTTTTTTCTCCGGCATTCCCAGCGACTGGTATCGCAAGAATCCCATTGCAAAGTACGAAGGCTATTACGCCGGCGTTTTTTACAGCTATTTTGCCGCTCTGGGGCTGGATGTCCGTGTGGAAGACGCCACCAATCGGGGCCGTATTGACATGACCGTCAAATTGGGCCAAAATATCTATCTGTTTGAATTTAAAGTAGTGGAACTCATCCCCGAGGGGCGAGCCTTGCAACAGCTCAAGGACAAGGGATATGCAGACAAGTACCGGGCCGAGGGGGTGGCCATTCACCTGATCGGCGTGGAGTTTTCCCGCAAGGAACGCAATGTGGTGGGGTTTGAGGTTGAGACGGTGTAGGAATCCAGGTGCCACATAATTCGCCCCTATTGCCAAATAAAAAAGAAACCCGCATTTTCAACTCCGTCTTTCTTTCCTATAGTTTACCGACTTTGATTTTTCCTCTTCATCTCAAAAAGCCACTCCGAATAGGGTCAATTCTGGGGTGTCTAAAATAGGCCTTTTCGGTTCAAACTTTTTTGAGCTGTATTTGGGCCTATAATTGCTACGATTTAATATCTAAAATTTCGGCACATTATTTGGATCATGA
>JAFDHS010000265.1 GCA_019308655.1 Deltaproteobacteria bacterium | reverse complement strand
ATGTCGTTTTAACTCTTTGATTTTTTTGATTAAATTTGTAGCATTTTTTTATGGTAAAAAATAATATTTTAAGAAAATTCAACAATTTACAATTTTAACATGCGGAATGTAAGTTATAGTCTCTTGATTTTTCCATTTAAGGGGCGCGGGTGAGGAGCACGCCCCCGCCGTGGTAGGGTTCGCTTCGTGTCCCTCGGTATCCTCAGCCGCGCCTGTTGGATACCTATCCTGATATAGGGGGAAAGTACAGATTTCTTGCCATTATTTCCATACCGACGAATTTTCAGGTGCCTGCAGGTATCAAAGGTAATCTCTTAAAATCTATGAGATTTCAATCATTAATTGATTTAGCACTAAATTCGGGGGAATCTGGAAAATATAGCCCCTGAAATCAGCAGATTCTCGGGAGCTGTTCTCCCGAAAGCATATCAACGATTCGGGTTCCGCCGATAGCGGTCTTCATAAACACCTTGCCCGGATGATCCGAAATCACTTCTCCTATGATGCATGCGTTTTTGCCGAACTCATTTTCTTTTACGGCAGCAAGAAGATTCTCCGCGTTATCCGCACCCACAAAAGCAAGAAGCTTTCCCTCATTGGCAACATAAAGCGGATCAAGTCCCAAAAGTTCACAAATCCCTGCAACCTCGTCTTTAACCGGAATCTTCTCTTCAAAAATCTTTATCCCTGTCTTTGAAGAAACAGCAATTTCATTAAATCAATTTTACAGATAAATGAGTTGCTGTCAAAACAGATAAAACACATATTTTTTGTGATTTCAAATTATACTTTATTTGAAACAAGTTTTTTGGTAGCTTGAACTTTTGTAGAATTTTATTTCATTTCAAGTCAATCGTTCTCTTATAGTATAGGGTATAAGGTATAGAAAAAAATGCATTTAAAAAAATGGTGGCAATATCTCACGAGTCTTTCTTTGCATTTTTCTGATGATAGTTCTTCACCGAAGCGCTATAACGTCCTTCGCAGAAATATTATTATTATAATGATGACAGTAACCATTGTCCCTCTTTTTTTCATGCTGGTCATGAATTACCACCAATACCGAATAGGTCTCAAAAATGAAATCGTAAACCCTCTATACACACTGGCAAATAAAACAAAACATTCTTTTGAACTTTTTCTTGAAGAGCGTGTCTCTACTGTTCGGTTTGTTGCCTCTGCATATTCTTATGAGGATTTGGCCGATGAAAAAAACTTAAAACGTATTTTTCATATTTTAAAACAGGAAACAGGCGGATTTATAGATTTAGGCCTGATTGACTCGACAGGAAAACTGGTTGCTTATGCAGGGCCCTATGATCTTATAGGAAAAGACTATTCAAAACAAAGATCATTTCAAGAGGTAAAAGTCAGGGATGTTTATATCAGCGATGTATTCATGGGATACAGAAAGTTTCCCCACATCGCCATTGCCGTCAAGCATTTGACCGACACGGGTCTGGCCTGGATACTTCGCGCAACGATCGATACTGAAAAGTTTGACAATCTCATTGCATCCATGGGATTAGCCACGGAAAGTGATGCATTTTTGATCAACCGTGAAGGTATTTTTCAAACCAATTCAAAATTTTACGGAAAGGTATTGGACAAGTGTCCTCTTCCGGTCCCCTGTGGAACTCACAGAACGTCCATAAGCGAATTGGTCGATCCAAACGGCCGTGAAATACTCATGGCATGTGCACATTTGGACCATCCACCTTACACCCTGGTGGTGGTTAAACCCAGTTCAGTCTTCTTACAGCCTTGGTATACGCTCAAAAGCGAGATATTGCTCATTTTCGGCTTCAGTGTCGGATTAATACTTATAGTTGTTTTCAGCGTCACGTTTATTCTTGTCAAAAAAATCAAAGAAGCTGACGAAAAACGGGAAAAAGCCTTACGTGAACTGGAACATACCCAAAAGCTTTCGTCAATAGGAAGACTCGCTGCAGGAGTGGCCCATGAAGTCAACAACCCACTTGCCATCATCAATGAAAAAGCAGGGTTGATGAAAGACCTTGTTGAATATACCGAAAGTTTTCCCCAAAAAGAAAAATTCATCGGCCTCACGGATTCAATTCTTCAATCGGTTGAACGCTGCAGTACGATTACCCATCGCCTTTTGGGATTTGCCCGGCGTATAGAAGTCCAGTTCGAAAAATTGGATATGAATGAACTCATGAAAGAAGTACTGGGCTTTCTGGAAAGAGAAGCGCTTTATCGGAAAATCAAGGTCGATCTCCAATTGGCGGATGATCTTCCTGAAATCTCATCCGATAAGGGACAACTCCAGCAGGTCTTTTTGAATATCCTGACCAACGCTTTTGCCGTAGTGGAAGACGGCGGTTATATTTCTATCCGTACATGGGAAAAAGATAAAGATACCCTGTGTGTATCCGTTCATGATAATGGGTCCGGCATGTCCCGGAAAGTACTCAAGCATATCTTTGAACCCTTTTTTACCACAAAAAAAGGTTATGGAACCGGTTTGGGCCTTTCCATAACATACGGAATTGTCAAAAAGCTGGGGGGGGATATTAAAGTCGAGAGTGAAGAAGGGAAAGGCACTACATTTACCATTTCCCTGCCCAAGAAACCGGATACGGCAATAGAGGAATAATATGTA
>JAFDHS010000264.1 GCA_019308655.1 Deltaproteobacteria bacterium | reverse complement strand
GTGACCTCAAAGCCCATATCCTTGAGCATACAGGCCAGGGCACCCATACCCGTCCCGCATATGGCAATAAGGTGTATCTTTTTTACATGGTCAGGAATCCTATTCATGTTTAAATTGATTCGTGAATCAACCACTTAGAGCTACCTTTCATCGATATATAAAAAAAATAAAAAAAGTGCAAAGTGCCTAAAGTGAGCTAAAGTGCCTAAAGTTGAGGTATTCTGTCAATTTTATATAAAAAGACGGAGCGAAGCGACTCATTAACTTTAGCTCACTTCAAACTTTAGATCACTTTAGCTCACTTTTTCTTTGTGCATAGTGCCTTTGTGGCAAAACACCTGAGCAGTTACAAATCTTTTTTTAATCCCCCAATCCGCTGAAAACCGCTTCGGCCGCTTTGATGGTGGCATCAATATCTTCTTTGGTATGTGCCGATGAAAGAAAAAATGCCTCAAACTGAGACGGCGCAAGGTAAATTCCATTTTCAAGCATCCCCTTGTAATAGGCTGAAAACATCTCAAGATCGCAGGCCTTTGCATCTTCAAAATTTTTAACTTGCCTGGCCGAGAAAAAAAGCCCCATCATGGTTTTGCCAGGCGGCCGGCTTTTTCATCAAGCAGATCATAGAATCCGGGTGCTTTCAATTGGGTTAGCGTGGCGATACCGGCAGCCATGGCAACCGGGTTGCCGGAAAGGGTCCCCGCCTGATATACCGTCCCCTGGGGTGCAATATGCTCCATGATGTCACGTTTACCGCCATAGGCACCCACCGGCATGCCGCCACCGATAATTTTCCCCAGACAAGTGATATCCGGAGAAATTCCATACAGAGACTGGGCCCCACCGTATGCCACTCTGAAGCCGGACATGACCTCATCAAATATCAGCAGACTGCCGTTCTTTTGGGTCAGTTCCCTCAAGGTTCCCAGAAAGCCCTTGTCACCTGGAATCATTCCCATATTTCCGGCAACCGGCTCAACAATGATACAGGCGATGTTCTCCCCCTCCTGCTCCATCACTTGTTTAACGGCCTCTATATCGTTATACGGAAGCGACAGGGTGTGTTTTACAAAAGATTCAGGGACTCCGGGACTGCCGGGAATAGCCAAGGTAGCAACGCCTGATCCCGCCTGTACAAGAAGGGTATCTGCATGGCCGTGATAACATCCGTCAAATTTGATTATGGTGTTCCGGCCGGTAACGCCCCGGGCCAGTCTTATGGCACTCATGGTAGCTTCGGTGCCGGAATTCACCATACGGACCATATCAATTGAGGGAACCGCTTCGACAACCATATCCGCCAAGATAATCTCCAGATCCGTAGGCGCACCGAAACTGGTCCCCCTTTTTAAAACGGATTCAATGGCATCTATCACCGCCGGATACCTGTGCCCGAGGATCATGGGTCCCCATGATCCGATATAATCAATAAAACAATTGCCATCAGCATCAAAAATCTTGCTTCCATCGGCATGATCAATAAACACGGGATCCGAACCTACGGATTTGCATGCGCGTACCGGGCTGTTCACGCCACCGGGTATAACTTCCAAAGCCCGATCAAAAAGTTTGCGGGATTTTTCAAAATTCATTTTTATTCAGCACCCTTCCCTTTTTTATAAAATTATTATGACGACTTTCAGTATTCATTTTTTGTACCAAATATAAAAAACTAACAGACCCCCTTTTTAAGGTCAAGCATGGTTTTTATTTTGTAACCGGAAGAGAATCTGGTATAAAAGCAGCCATGAAAAAACAGAAGTCTTTAAAACCGTTAGCTAAATTCATAGATTATATGCTGGGACGAAAACCCGATGAATTCGGTCTGGTTCCCAATACGGACGGATTTGTCAAACTAAAGGAATTTTTAAAGGCTGTCCGCGAAGAAGACGGGTGGCGGCATGTTCGCCAGGCAAATATTGATGAAATTCTGATCACATTGCCGAACCCGCCTTTTGAAATAAAGGAAAATCTTATCCGTGCCCGGTGTCGTGATCATCTATCGGAACATATCCTTGCCCGGGACCTTCCCAAACATCTTTATACCTGTGTAAGAGAAAAATCTTACCCCTTTGTTCTTGATAAAGGAATATTCCCAACAGGCCATTCTCATGTAATCCTCTCTTCAAGCCTGGAGATGGCCCAAAGGATAAGCCAGAGGATAGACCAAACACCAATCCCACTGACCATTTCCGTCCGCAAATCGTTGGAGCAAAATGTAGCTTTTTATCAGGCCGGTGACCTGCTCTACCTTGCCCAATTGATTCCGGCAGATTGTTTCACCGGGCCCTTTATGCCCAAACCAAAACCTGAAACCAAAAAGCAAAGCACTCCGGAAAAGAAAATAAAGGACAGCACCCCCGGCAGTTTTATATTGGATCTTCACTCAGAAAAAAATCAGTCCAAACACGCTGTGCGTCAAAAAGGAGAAAAAGCATCGTCCTGGAAAAAAGATAAAAAAAGAATGAGAAAACAAAAACAGAAGATGTGGCCGATGTAGACTTTATCAAAAAGTCGACAAAAAAATAATTTGACAATATTTTTTAGAATTGGTATAAAATTTAAATTGTGTATTTGAGATGCACTCAAGAAATAAAGGGCCGTTAGCTCAATCAGGCAGAGCACCTGACTCTTAATCAGTAGGTTGAAGGTTCGATTCCTTCACGGCCCATCAAAAAAAATCAAGGAGGTTGCAGTAAATATACTGCAACCCCCTTTTTTTTTAGGTTTTTAATTCGATAATAGCCCGGTAAAAAGTCGCAAAAGTTTTCAACAACTTTTTTTTGCCCAACTTCCCCTCCCCCCCATAAGTACCAGAGCATATATTTTAAGGTATTAAAATCACCAAAAACTAAGTTTTTTAAAGGAGTTTAGTTTTTAAAATCCAGAAAAACTTTTGCTCGGGTACTTAACAGTGTCATCAATCTCACCGGGTAACGCGAAAATTCATTTTTACTCAATGATCCAGTTTTTTTCTCTTGATTTTTTCGATCGTCGATTTTTCAAGGCATTGCATGCATTGGTTATTGATTTATACGAGCTATGCAGGAATTTAAAAGATTCTGAAAGCGTTGAAAACAGGTAATTTTACAAAGTCAACTTTTAAAAGCTGGATAACCGAGTATTAAGCTATTTGGCATTTTTGAGACCGTACAGCAGTGACTCCGAAGGACTTAACATCATTAATCATTACCAGTAATTTTGAAAATCTCTGAAT
>JAFDHS010000263.1 GCA_019308655.1 Deltaproteobacteria bacterium | reverse complement strand
TCAACGAATCTTGATCCAGTATGGATATATTTTGGGGTTGTTCTATGAAATCTATATTTTTATAGAGATTTATATAGGGTTCATTCTTTTTAACTTCAGGGAGACAACAATAAGTGGCCAGTATTTTTTTCACAAGTTCCAGACAGTGATCAATATAGCTTTCATAAGTGAAAAATGGGGATGAATCCTTTTCAATTTTTAAGGCTTCCATATCTTCAGGCATGAGCATCTGTAACATAATCTCTCCTTTAATATTTAGCTGCATGAAGCTAAATTAAAATATCAAATACTTTTATATAAAATAGAAACGATAAAGAGTTTTGTCTATAGGGGGAAAGGTTCATTTTATTAGGGAAACTCCCCAAAAAGATAGGTATTCCTCCCAAGAACGACGATGAGCTTTCCGTGTGCAGGATAAATTTATGTGCTTTGGGATTTTTCCTCAGAAAAATGAGGCTTTTCCCCTATGGACAAAGAGACCTGAAATCGTACATAGTAGGAACCAAATAAATTGATCAAATCCTCTTTGTCCCAAAAAAGATCCGTTTTATCTTTCCCTCAAAACCAATACTGCGGATATGTGAAAGGAGATAAATTAAGATGGCAAACATTCTTATGGTAAATGATCGAACATACATTCGGGATTTTATTTCAAAGGAGTTGGCTCATGAGGAATATCGAGTCGTAAGTGTCGGTGATTCGAAAGCAATCTGGAAACATATAAAAAATTCGCAGGCTGATCTGGTTCTTCTTGATCTTTACCTGGACAACAGTTGGCAGGTTCTTCATGATATCAAGACCAAAGATCCGAATCTTCCCGTCCTTATTTATGTGATCAAGAGCTTTGAGGACATTGAAAGGATCAAAAAGTCCATAGCAGAGGTCATAAATCAAAAAAAAAATTTTCAAATCAACAATGACCTGTCTGTGTATTACAGCTACTGACCCATGTGAAGGTAACCGTTTAAGGAGGGCAGCTTATGGCATCCAACTTCAAAATTTTCACGCATCGCAAAAGGAATGCTTTGTACTTAAAGTTAATAGGCGACTTTGACGGTTCTTCTGCATGCGAACTGCTCAATCTGCTCAAGGAAAACTGTCAAGCGGGCCATCAGGTGATTGTTCATACCAGCCGTCTGAATAATATTTTTCCCTTTGGCTGTGATGTGTTTCAACGGAATTTTTCCAGTATGAATCGTTTTTCCAACAGCATCATGTTTACAGGCGAATACGCGGTCCGGTTCGCTTTTGAAAAGAGTTTGTCGGTATAACATCCTATTGCCTCAAAATCATAATTCTTCAGATCAAAAAGCCCTTGCTATTTTTCGGGTTATAATTATACTGAATATTTATACCTAACCCGGATAAACCGGAAAAGTGAGCTAAAATGATCTAAAGTTTGAAGTGAGCTAAAGTTAAGGAGTCGCTTCGCTCTGTCTTTTTTATTTATAAAATTGATAGAATTCCTCAACTTTAGGCACTTTAGATCACTTTAGGCACTTCACACTTCTTTAAATAGGGCTTATATGAAGATTTCATTTTCCCATTTAAAAACACTTCTTTGTTTTGCCGCATTTTTTCTTTTCAGCGGTATTACCGTTATTCTGTGGCAAAATTATAGCAGCTACCAGCGTGAACTTGTTTTTCGGAATACGGAAACTTGTGCGGAACAAATAAAAATTCGCATGGAAGGCCTGATGAATGCCCGAATGGCCTCCCTTGAAATATTGGCCCAAAGATGGGTCGAAAGAACACCTCCCGATTTCAGCAAAACGCGTTTTCTTCAGTTCGCTCAAATCTTTTACAGTCATTATCCGGGGTTTGCGGCAATTAACTGGATTGATCCCGCCGGCGTTGTTCAATGGGTTTTTCCGGAAGAAGAAATGATGAATACCAAGGGTAAACGTATCTATCAGTATAAAGATCCCTCTTATCCTTACACATTTGAAAAATCCGAACGTGATTTTAAACCTTCGGTTACCCCCTGTTTGAAAATTGATCAGGGAGGCTTTGCTTTTAATACGTTTTACCCCCTGATTTATGAGGGTAATGTACAGGGCTATCTGAATGGTGTCTTTAATATTCAGCTGATCATGGATACCTGTCTTGCCAAAGATATTTTAAAGAATTACCGGATCAGGCTCTACGAAGGGGAAAAACTGATTTATCTGAACGCAAGACAGGGTGAAATAAATCCTGAACAAGACAGGCCGCATGTGCTTAGAAAGATTAGTTTTCCTGGAAAAACCTGGCGGCTGGGCATTGAATCCAAGGCCCCCATTTACCCGCTGACGGCTGTTTGGAACCTTCCATTCCTGATTTTCGGTCTGACCCTCTCCACGGTTCTCTCTTTGCTTCTTTATTCCCTTTTCCGGCGAATGGAGATGTACAGGGATGCCAGAGACAGCGCCCTCCATGAAGTCAACCAGCGAAAACAGGCTGAACAGGCGTTACTGGAAAATAAAAAGAAGCTGGAAGCCTTGCTTAAGCAAGTTGCCGCCAAAAACGCGGAACTTGAAACCTTTGCGTATACCGTCTCCCATGATCTGAAGACCCCTGTTGTTACCATCGAGGGGTTTATCGGGGCCCTGAAGGAAGATTTTAATGACCTTATTTCTGAAGACGCTGCAACATACATCAACTATATGAGTGATGCTGCCCGAAAGATGGGGCTTTTAATCGACGATCTCCTTGAGTTGTCCCGTATCGGGCGTGTGATCGTAAAAAAGAAAGAGTTCCCCTTTGCCGGTGTTGTTGAAGACGTTTTAAAAGTTTTTGGGCCGAAAATCCGGGAAAAGGGAATTGAGATGAAGATTCAACAGGACCTGCCGATAATCTATGGGGAAAGAAGACGATTGCTGCAGCTTATGGAGAACCTTTTATCCAATGCAATTAAATATATCGGCAATGATAACCCTAATGCAATTAAATATATCGGCAATGATAACCCTTCTCCGTACATTGAGGTGGGGTTTCAAAAAAAGGCGGAAGAAAGAATCTTTTTTGTACGTGATAACGGGATCGGTATTGAAGAGAACTATTTTGATAAAATTTTTGAGATTTTTCAGCGTCTCCCGTCTTCAAAAAACCTCGGTGAGGGAACCGGTATCGGCTTAACCATTGTGAAACGGATTGTTGAACATCATGGAGGTAAAATTTGGCTGGAATCCGAGGCCGGCAAAGGTACCACGTTTTTTTTCACATTTAAAAACAAAGAGACTTAAAATGGATTATGCACCTTCAAACATCTTGCTTGTAGAAGACGAGGAAGCCCATGCGGAATTGACCAAACGGGCGATCCGGAAAGCGGGTAATGCAAACCGCATTGATATTGTATACGATGGAAAAGAGGCTCTCGATTATCTTTTCAACCGTGAAAAATTTGCCGATAAGGCCCAATACCCCAAGCCCGGCCTGATCCTTCTGGACATCAAGCTTCCCGGCATTGACGGTATCGAAGTCCTGAAGACGATCAAAAATGATTCCGATTTGAAAAAGATTCCGGTAATTATGCTCACCACATCGGACCGGGAAGAGGATATCGCCCACTCATATCAGCACTACGCGAACAGCTACCTGACCAAGCCGGTAGGATTCAAGGCGTTCGAGGAAAAAATCGGGCAGCTTGATTTTTATTGGATGATACTCAATCAGCCCCCTGTTGTTGAGGAATAAACTTTCTAAAATGTCGCAAATGGGGATTCAAAGGAATTTCGGGTGATGGAAACATTAAATCTGGTAATCATTGAAGATGATGAAGCGCATTTCAGTCTCATGAAACGGGTGACCGCCAAAAATTTTCCCAATGCTTCGGTGCGTCATTTCAGAGAGGCAAATGCCTGCCTTAAATGTTTGGATGAAATTTCTCCGGATATCATCATTACTGATTATCTTATGCCCGGCATGAACGGTATTGAATTTTTAAAGGCTTTAAATCATGAGGGGTGGAACATCCCTGTCATCATGATAACCGGTCAAGGGGACGAGAATATTGCCGTGCATGCCATGAAACTTGGGGCATGGGATTATCTGGTTAAGTCCGCTGATTTTTTTTCTCTGCTTCCAAGCGTTATTGAGAAAGTTGTGCGCGAATGGAAGCTCGAGAAAGCCCTGCGAGAAAGTGAAGAGAAATTCAGAACGATGTTTTCCGAATCATCCATCGGCATTCAACTGTATGATTCCCAAGGCCGGCTGATTGACGCAAACCAATTTTGTCTGGATGTCTTCGGTATTTCAGATATACAAGAAATCAAAGGACTTAAGCTCTTTGATAATCCCAATATACCTGATGACGCAAAGACAAAATTGAAAAATTTTGAAACGGTTCAATATGAGACGACCTATGATTTTGAGCGGGTCAAGCGGCTTAATTTATACAAAACCACAAAATCGGAATCTATTGATATTGATGTGTTGATTGTACAGTTAGGTCTGAAAGATAAACAAAATTTTAACGGCTATTTGCTTCAGGTTCAAGACATCTCCGAACGGAGCCAGGCGAAAAAACATATTCATGACCTTACCCGGCAAGTTATGAAAGCTCAGGAATGTGAGCGTCAAAGGATTTCCAGGGACCTGCACGACTACGTGGCCCAGGATCTTTCCTCGTTAAAAATCGGTTGTGAAACCCTTTTTGACAACCATCCGGAGATATGCCGTGAGATAAGACAAAGGGTTGCGGAATTATCCAAAATACTTCAGGGCTCCATTATGGCGGTCCGGAACATGTCATATAATTTGCATCCGCCGGGTCTGGACCACTTGGGACTGGATCGGACTATTCTTGAGTATTGCCAAAGTTTTTCCGATAAAAATGACGTTATGGTTGAATACCATTCTGCAGGGATGGATGATGTAAGACTCGATTTTGATACGGAGATAAATCTATACCGCGTGATTCAGGAAGCGCTGAATAATATCAAAAAACATGCGAATGCCGGCCATGTAACCGTCAGATTGATCGCCTCTTTTCCCAAGATCATCCTTCGTATTGATGATGACGGCAAAGGTTTTGAGGTCAAGAAGCGGTTGATGACGGCGTTAAACGAAAAACGGATGGGACTTCGAAGCATAAAAGAAAGAGTCGGGTTGCTTAACGGAAAGCTAAGAATTCAATCGCGTCTGATGGAAGGGACAAAAGTTTTTATAGAAGTCCCCTATAAGGAGAAAAAGCGTGACTCAGAAAAAAACTATACTGATCGTTGACGATCATCCTCTTTTCAGGGAAGGCTTGAGGGCTATTATTGAACGCAATAC
>JAFDHS010000262.1 GCA_019308655.1 Deltaproteobacteria bacterium | reverse complement strand
ATACCCAAAAGATGCATTTTATCGATATCAAAGTGAATCGATTTGTCCTTGAGGACCAGTTTCAGGGCGAATCCGGTAAACATGCCGATGGTCTTGCCGTCCCCTTTTGTTGTTTTGTAAAATGAATTGGCTGCTAACACCCCCCCGGCACCGGGTTTGTTCACTACGATAACCGTGGGGTTTCCCGGCAGTCGCTTTTCCAGGAAAGGTGCGAGTTGTCGCGCACCGCGATCGTCACCTGAGCCAGGCGGAAATCCGATGACGATGCTCACCGTTTCGCCCTTCAGAGAAAAGGCCGCTGCTGTTGAAGGCAAAACCAATCCGATAACCATTAGGGCAATCGCCGCCATTCCGATGATGGACCCGCTTCTTGAATCAAACAATCTTTTTGTTCCTTTCATGATCTGACCTCCTTTTAAATGAGTTGGTCTCCATCCATTTGAGAAACTACCGGTGGGTGGAAACAATCAAGGATCCTTCTCTCAGCTACCCGTGTTCGAAAGAACGAATCGTGTAATGCTGGATAGCCAATATGCAATGGGCAGCAAAACACACTGGCTTCCATTTTATGATGAACGGTTTTCTATAAAAACCTCCACAAGGCGGGGTTCTTCGGAATCCATGGCAGTATTCAGCACATGGTTCAGATCTTCCGGTCTTTCAACCCTTTCGCCCTTGACCCCCATGGATTCTGCCAGTAACGAAAAGTTAATGACAGGTTTATCAAGCTCCATACCAAGGTGTTTTTCGTTCAAGGGATAGTCACCAAGGATAATTCTGCGGACCAGCTTCACCTGTCGGTAAACAGCATTGTTTGTGATGATAAATGTAACCGGTATCTTGTAGCGTGCCGCCGTCCACAGGCTTTGCATCGACCATGAGGCGCTGCCGTCCCCGCAAACTGCGATCACCTTTTTGTCCGGAAAACCCAGTTTCACGCCCAGGGCCCCCGGCAATCCCCAGCCTATACTCCCGCCCTTTCTTGCGCGAAAAAAACTTTTGTGCGTAGCCAAATCAAGAATCCGCCTCAGCATTCCCGAAGATGACCAGCAATCATCAACAATAACGGTATCCGGAGTGACGACCTTTTTTATCTCCGTCATCAATCGGCTGATCGAAATCGGAGAACGATCCCATTCCGATTCTATCTGCTGTTCAAGTTGAGCATTGAGCCGTGCCTTTTCTGCTGCAATTTCATCGGCCCTCGCTTTTACTTTCGCGAGGAATTCCGGAGGCATTCTTTGCTCAATGGCATCATTCAGCTCCGCGAGCGATGCTTTGACATCCCCTTGAATACCACAGTCAACGCAAAAGTTTTTACCGATTTCCCAGGGGTCGTCATCTACATGGATTATCTTAACTTGGTCCGGTATGGTTTTTTGCGGATTATAAAACCCCTGGCCGAACATGGGGCATCCGATTCCGATGAGAAGATCGACATCCTTTAAAACCGGCCCGGCCGGCGGTGAGTTCGGATCCAGATCTCCGAGATACTGGGGATGGGTCACTGGAAAATTAACATCGGACATCCAGTTTTGATAGACTCGGGCACCAATCAATTCAGCAAAACAAACCACTTCATTCAGCGCGTCACTTCGAGCCACCCCGCTTTCAACGTAAACAACCGGTCGTTTGGCGGCCTTAATCAACTCCAGTGCCAAATCCACGGCTGCCTCATCCGGTCTCATCCGCGGATAGACCCTTGTTGTTGGTTTGTACGTATATTCGATATCCTGTTGAAGGACGTCCTGTGGTATAGATACAAGAACCGGGCCCGTAGGCGGTTGCATCGCCATCTTAAACGCCCGCTGAATCGTCACCGGCAGATCTTCCCCATGCACAATTTCCGTGCACCATTTCGTGAACAGCTTGCCCATCCCAACGATATCACCCGATAAATGGGGGTCTCTCTGCAAAAGCCTGCTATCCTGCTGGCCAACGGTAATGACCAGGGGAACACCACCGGCCTGTGCATTGTAAATCATGGCCAGGGAAGCCGCCATACCCGGTCCGGTATGAAGATTCAGAAAACCCGGTTTGCCTGTTGCCCTTGCATAGCCTTCAGCCATCCCGGCACAAACGATCTCATTGAGACCAAGGATGTATTGAATATCCGGGGCGCCCTCCAGGGCATCCATGAATTGGATTTCCGTCGCACCTGGAATCCCGAAGACATATTCAACGCCTTCATTTTGAAGTAAATCTATCAGTACCTTCTTCGTGCTCATCGTTGGCATAATATTTCCTCTTCCTGCTTAATTTGGGTGAGTTTCTTAAGGCCATCCCAAAGGAGAAATAGGACTAACCCTGGATGGCCGACAGGTCAAGTTCTAAATCTATTGATCACACGTTCAAATCCCGGCAATGCCCCTTCAACGGTTTTTGGCGATACGCAGTAGGAAATCCTGAAATGGCCAGGCGCGGCAAACCCTTTGCCCGGAACCGTAAGGATATTCTCCTCCTGAAGTGCCTTGACGAAGGCAACATCGTCTTCAATCGGTGTCCTGGGGAACAGGTAAAAGGCGCCTTCCGGTACCCTCACGTCGTACCCGCAGGATAAAAGCCCTTCAACCAGCATATCCCGGTTCTTTTTATAGAAAGAGACGTCCACGCTTTCATCCAGCAATTGGGCCACCGC
>JAFDHS010000007.1 GCA_019308655.1 Deltaproteobacteria bacterium | reverse complement strand
CAGGACTTGGGCATCATCCTGAAGTGCCTATATATTCCTGAGTAACGTAGCCCCATCAGCTAAAGCTGGTGGCTGAATGTAGTCAACCTGGGCTTTTGCAAGCCCCTTCTGAATCTATGATTCAGGAGGGGTAGTTGACCCTTGCAAGATACCTTTCGTATCACAGCCACGAATCTTCTATACCTCTGCCATAACACCTCCCCCCCTTTATTTCTGAAAGGGGGAACGTAAACAGGAAGACGGCCGAAGTTATTACCGACATTCGACTTTTATTGCAATTTTTATCTATTTTCTTTCTTGTTGCTGTTGGGGCGGGTGTTATTAATCCTGTTTTTTTTCAGTTTGTCAAAGAAAAAATAAATTCTACTACTGAATTGTTGTATTCCTTCCGATTTGGGGCATAGGCATGATTATCATCCCGGCTGCAGTTTACTTTTTGAAGAGGCGGCTCGCCTCATGTTTTTTTTGGTAAATCCGTATCATAAATAACAGATACTTAGGTGTTTATACTATGATTAATGAGAAACGACCCGAGATCAGCATTGAAAACGAGATGAAAAAATCATATCTCGAATATGCAATGAGTGTGATTATCGGGAGAGCATTGCCTGATGTACGTGACGGGTTGAAGCCGGTTCATCGTCGGGTATTGTTTGCGATGCGTGAATTAAAAAACGATTGGAATAAGCCTTATAAAAAATCGGCCCGTATTGTTGGTGATGTGATTGGTAAATATCATCCCCATGGCGATACTGCCGTCTATGATACTATCGTACGAATGGCCCAAGACTTTTCTTTAAGGTATCCTCTGGTAAACGGCCAGGGAAATTTTGGCTCCGTGGATGGTGATTCCCCTGCTGCCATGAGGTATACCGAGATCAGGATGATGCGTCTGGCACATCAAATGCTGGAGGACCTTGATAAAGAAACGGTTGATTTTGTCCCGAATTATGATGAATCCCTGAAGGAGCCTTCAGTACTTCCTGCTAAAATTCCTGCTCTTCTGGTGAACGGGTCGTCGGGAATAGCCGTTGGCATGGCAACCAACATTCCGCCGCATAATTTATCCGAAATAATTGATGGGATAAAGGCTCTTATTGATAATCCGAGCCTTACATGGGTGGAATTAATGAAATATATTCCCGGTCCCGACTTTCCGACTTCCGGTATTATTTACGGAAAACAAGGGATTTATGACGCCTATAATACAGGACGGGGAATAATTCGGATACGCGCGAGGATTAAAGTTGAAAAGGACAGACGAACACAATCCGAGACTATTGTTGTAAACGAACTACCGTACCAGGTCAACAAGGCCAGGCTTGTTGAAAAGATAGCAAACCTGGTAAAAAATAAGCAGATCGAAGGAATAAGATATGTAAGGGATGAATCCGACAGGGAGGGAATGCGGATTGCTCTGGGCATTAAAAAAGATTATATGTCCGGGGTTGTTATCAATCAGCTTTATAAGCATACCCAGTTGGAAAACAGCTTTGGCATTATTTTGCTGGCCGTGGTGAACAAGCAGCCGGAACTGCTGACCTTAAAAGAGATCCTTGAATATTTCATCTCTCACCGTAAAGAGATAATCGTAAGGCGTACCCGTTATGATCTGAAAAAGGCCGAGGCCCGTGCTCACATACTTGAGGGGCTGAAAATAGCCCTTGATAATCTTGATGCTGTTGTTAAAATGATTCGGGAAGCGAAATCGCCTGATGAAGCAAAAACACGTTTGATCGAAAACTTCAGCCTGACGGCGATACAGGCCCAGGCAATATTGGATATGCGTCTGCAAAGGCTTACCGGCCTTGAACGGGACAAAATAATTGAGGAATATGTACAAATTTTCAAAGATATTACCTGGTTTAAGGAAATACTGGGAAGCGATCGTATTGTGCTCAATATTATAAAAGAAGAGCTTTCAGCCATACGGGAAGAATTCGGAGATGGGCGCCGTTCAGAGATTATTGAGGCTACAAAAGAGATAACAATAGAAGATATGATCGTGGAAGAGGATATGGTTGTTACCATTTCCAAAGACGGTTATATTAAACGGAATCCGGTTACGCTTTACCAGAGCCAGCACCGTGGCGGTAAAGGGAAAACCGCCATGGGAACAAAAGCTGAGGATTTTGTTGAACATCTATTTGTTGCCTCTACCCACCATAATTTTCTTTTTTTTACAAATCAGGGAAAGGTGTACTGGTGTAAGGTATATGATATTCCTCAAGCAGGTCGTGCCAGCCGTGGTAAGGCTATTGTCAATCTGCTCAATTTCGAAAAAGATGAAAAGCTTACCACTGTCCTCGCCGTTCCGGCATTTGAATCGGGGTTTAACATCATTATGGCGACAAAAAGGGGACTTGTCAAAAAGACGGATCTCATGGCATATAGTCATCCCAGGTCAGGGGGAATTATTGCCCTGAATCTTCTTCCCGGTGATGAATTGATTTCGGCAAGGCTTACCAATGGAACCCGGGATATATTTTTAGGTTCTGCCATGGGTAAATCCATACGTTTCCACGAGTCCGACGTTCGTCCATGCGGTCGTGTTTCCAGGGGGGTACGAGGGATGCGTCTCGATCCGGATGATAGAATTGTAAGCATGGAGGTTTTGAACCATGGCCGGACGCTGTTCACTGCAACGGAAAACGGGTATGGCAAAAGGACGGCTATTGAGGAATATTCGTTGCAAAAACGAGGAGGTAAAGGGGTTATTACCATCAAGACCAGTGAACGTAACGGTTTGGTTGTTGCCATACTCCTTGTGGGAGAGGATGATGAAATGATGCTTATGACCGACATCGGGAAGCTTATACGTATCTCGGTAAAAGGTATTTCAGTTATCAGCCGAAACACCCAGGGGGTAAAGCTCATGGGCCTTGAATCTACAGAGAAAGTTATAGGCGCTGTAAGACTTGCTGAAAAAGACTGAAAAAGCTGCTTCTGTCAGTTTAACCGGTTGTTTAATAAAACAAATTAATGGAAATGAAAAATAATATGGATATGGATTCAATAAAGATCGGTGTTGTGGGGGCCGGATCATGGGGGACTGCGCTTGCTAATCTTCTGGCCTTGAAAGGGTTTAAAATCGATCTTTGGGCCTATGAAAAGGAAGTGAAAGATCAGATTCAGTCAAATAAAGAAAACACTGTTTTTTTGCCGGGGGTTCCTCTTTCTGCCAATATCTTTCCCTCGAACGATATTGCTGAGGTGGTTTCAGGCAAAGATCTTATACTGATCGTCGTACCATCTCATGTTATGCGGAAGACGACATGTAAAATCTCGGGTTTGCTCTCTAAGGATACGATTGTTGTTTCTGCTTCCAAAGGGATCGAGAATAAAACCCATTTAACCATGTCGGGTGTCTTGAAAGAGACTCTTCCCGATGTGCCTGAAGATCGTTTTGCCGTCCTTTCCGGCCCGAGTTTTGCCAAGGAAGTTCTAAAGGAAGATCCTACCGCGGTTACGGTAGCATCAAGGAACAGAGAAGTAGCCGGCTTTGTACAGCAGGTTTTTTCGACTCCCTATTTCAGGGTTTATACAAACGATGATATGATCGGCGTTGAATTGGGCGGTGCCGTAAAGAATGTCATTGCTGTTGCATCCGGTATCGTCGACGGCCTGGGACTCGGTTTAAATGCGAGGGCCGCTCTGATTACAAGGGGACTCGCAGAGATGCGTCGTCTGGGAATAAAGCTTGGGGCTGATCCGTGTACATTTTCCGGCCTTTCGGGTGTCGGAGATTTGCTGTTGACCTGTACCGCTGCTTTAAGTCGAAATTACACGGTGGGGAAACAGATAGGGGAGGGGAAAACACTCAAGAAAATTTTGTCTGAAATGCGCATGGTTGCAGAAGGGGTTAAAACCGCCAAGTCGGTGTATAATCTTTCCCGAAAACTTGGCGTTGAAATGCCTATTTGTCACGAGGTTTACCATGTCCTTTATGATGATTTTTCCCCCAAAGAGAGCGTGCATCGGTTGATGTCCCGTGATCTTAAACATGAATTTGATGAGAAGGTCTGAGACTCTTTACTTGTAGTATTTTATGGAGACTAAAAAACCTCACAAGGGAACCGGCCACAGGCAAAGGCTCAGAGAGCGGTTTCTTGCTTCAGGCCTGGTCGGGTTTCATGATTATGAGGTCATTGAACTTCTCTTGTTGCTTGCTACTCCCCGAAAGGACTGCAAAGATGCTGCCAAGGCGGCCTTAAAAAGGTTCAAAACCTTGCAGGGCGTTCTTGAAGCATCTCCTGAGGAACTTGTCGAGGTCAAAGGCATAGGACCTGTCAACTTATTGGGAGTTAAGCTGATAAAGGCGGTTTCAGATCGGTATCTTAAAAAGAAATTGATAAGCAGAGATCCGCTGAATAATTCAAGGGAACTTTTTGATTATCTCTACCACAGTATGAGGGACAAAGACCGGGAACGTTTCAAGGTCATATTTCTTGACGCCAAAAATAAAGTTATTTCAGTCGAGACACTTTTTAAAGGGACATTGACCGCGAGCAGCGTTTATCCAAGAGAGGTTGTACGGGCTGCCTTGAATCATCAGTCTGCAGCCCTTATTTTTGCTCATAACCATCCTTCAGGTGACCCCGAGCCTTCTCCGGATGATGTCTCCATAACCCGTCACCTTGTTTTTGCCTGCAAATTAATGGGGATAACGGTTCATGAGCATATTGTCATCGGTGACAACAGGTATTTCAGCTTTGCGGATCATGGTTATATCGCTCAGATGAACGGGGAATACGATACCAGGAACTTTAAATAAAACAGCTATGACTAAAGATTCTTATCCATCATGTTTCGGTGTACTCAATTCGGTTTTTCCGAAAACGGAAAGCGGTTTAAGAAGTACCCCTGATTCCTGCCTGTCATGTTCCTTCAAAACAGAGTGCCTGCGGACAGCCATGAAGGGAGGAGGGGGACTTGAAGTTCAAGAGGAACTTGTTGACAGGGCCTATGAGTCCGGCATGATGACTTTTTTGCAAAGATGGTCGAAGAAGAAAAATTTTCAGCGTAAACTCAGGGAAAACAAAAAAAAGAAACACAAAGGGAGCAGTGGTTCATGAAATCCATTAAAGATATAGACATTACAGGCAAAAACGTACTGGTCAGGGTCGATTTTAATGTTCCACTGGACGAGCACCGGAATATCATGGATGATATCAGGATACGGTCTGTTTTGCCGACGTTGCAGTATATACTGGACAATAATGCAAAACTGCTTATCGCTTCACATATGGGCAGACCTGCCGGCAAGGTTGTGCCGGAACTTAGTCTTTCCCATGTGGCTAAACGTTTGGGCAGATTCCTTGAAAAAGAGGTTAAGGTAGCTAAGGACTGTATCGGACCCGATGTTAAGGCGCTGGTATCCGGTATGAAAAACGGCGCTGTCTTGCTTCTTGAAAACTTGCGCTTTCATTCCGAGGAGCAGAAAAATGATGAGGACTTTGCCAAAGCGCTTGCATCGCTTTGCGACGTATACATAAATGACGCCTTTGCGGTATCTCATCGTATCCATGCGTCGGTTGCCGCCATAACAAAATATGCGCCGGTATCCGGAGCGGGTTTTTTGCTTCAGACGGAGCTGAACTATTTTAAGAAGGCGATGAATGAGCCTTTGCGTCCTCTTGTGGCTATTGTCGGGGGAGCAAAGGTATCGAGTAAATTGAGGGCCCTTGAAAACATGCTCCAGTGTGTTGATAAATTCATCATCGGAGGCGCTATGGCCAATACTTTTTTGAAAAGTACGGGCTGTAACGTGGGCAAATCAAAGGTTGAGGACGACCTTGTAGAAATAGCCGGGGCCGTGATGAAAAAGGCAGCTGAAAAGGGAATAAAGTTTTATATTCCTGTGGATGCAGTGGTAGCTCCACAGGTTGACCCCAAAGCCGAAACCAAGATTGTGCCGATAAAAGAGATTCCTCCGGATTGGATGGTTCTGGATATAGGCCCCTCGACATCACTGCTTTATTCCGAAGTCTTGTATGACGCAAAGACAGTGGTCTGGAACGGACCCCTCGGTGTTTTTGAAATGGATGCTTTCAGCAGAGGGACAACTGCCATGGTGCATAGCGTGGCCAACTCTTATGCACTCACAATTGTCGGCGGCGGTGATACCGATGTCGCCATTCACAAGGCCGGCGAAACAGATAGAATAACATATATTTCAACAGGGGGCGGTGCTTTTCTCTATCTTTTGGAGGGGAGAGACCTGCCCGCGGTTATTGCTCTTGATGAGGCGGACTGCAGCGTATAAATGATAAAAACGGAAAGATTAAAGGTAAAAGAGATTATGAGGCCATTCAGGCCTTTTTTGAGTAAATATAAACTGCTGTTTGCCTTGGCCGTATTGCTTCTTTTGTTGTGCTTACCATTCCGCGAAACATTTGTCCGCTTTTATAATATTCTAACGGACAGAGAGCAGGTTACAATTTTTATCAACTCCTTTGGAGCCGGAGCGCCTGCCGTCTTCATGCTGGCCCAGATTTTACAGGTGGTCTTTGCCCCTATTCCGGGTGAAGCCACAGGCTTTATAGGGGGGTATCTCTTTGGGGCGGTAAAGGGTTTTGTCTATTCGAGCATAGCCCTTTTTGTCGGATCGTGGATTAATTTTACAATCGGCCGCTTTCTGGGAAAACGGTATATCAGAAAGCTGATGCCGGTCGATAAGCTGGACAGATTTGATACCATCCTCAAGCGGCAGGGTATTATCGTCGTATCGATCTTATTTATTTTTCCCGGTTTCCCAAAGGATTATCTGTGCTTGTTTCTTGGATTAACGGCCATCCCTTTTAAGGTGTTCATCCTCATCGCTTCTATCGGACGTATGCCTGGGACTTATATGCTGAGTCTTCAGGGTGCATGTCTTTATAAACAGATGTATGGGATGTTTGCCTTGATATTTGGTTTATGTCTGGTTTTGGCTTTTATTGCTTTTCGGTATCGGGAGGGTTTGTATCAATGGATTGAAAGGTTTAACGGTAATTGATGATCGATGTTTTCGATCGATAGCCGTTGAAGGTTGCTTTAAGCGATTTTAGACTGGATAATGGTAAAAATCACCCTTTATCTCACGGGAATGGAGAAGAAATTAGTGTTCTGGAGTGTCAGAGAAGAGCTTAGTTATGCAAACAGGTTAAGACGTTCCTATTATGAGCTTTTACGAGATGAGATGGATCAATTTATTTTACAGTACGCTCTTATAGATTCCTATCACAATTTTCTTGCTCAAAAAATTCCCTATCCCTTTGTTGAAATGCGGGAGATGAAGCCCCGCGCACGGATTCCGACTGTTGAATATGAATACCAGAATGCCTTTTTGGTCATATTTGTCGAGGATACCATCCCCGCCATTCACAAAAAGTATATCAGATTTTTTGACGTAAACAAGACAACCAAGACAAATCTTTTAACCACCGATGTGCTTTCACTCTCGGATAAGTTTGACAGGAGCCGGAAGTATCTGGAGTCGGTTCATTTTTTTGATTTTATCAAGTCTCTTCTTCATATTGATTACGCCCTCCTTATCCAAAGAGATTCGGCAAGCAGGGCCAGGGTCAGGGACAGGTACGTTATTTCTCATTTCTATGTGCGGATTGACTGGCCGATTGCGGATGCTGCCGAAGATCTGGCCCGGAATCTCAGATATATATCCAAGCATCTTTATGAAAAAGGGGATAAATATGCTGAAGACGTCCAAAAAAAATATTTTGAGTATTACGGGCTTCCGGTTAGGGTCGGTGGCAGAAGGACGGCTTCTGTTGTGGCGGCCCAGTATTTGAAACGAATCGGGTGCATTTCTACAGTCTATGCCGGGAGCAGCGAGTCAAGGACGTTGATGCGAATTTCGGAAAGAGGAGTTTCAAAGGCGGTTCTGATCAAGTTTACGCCTGATGAGATGGCCCGGATTGCGGAAGCAAACGATCTTAAATTGCAGACTTTCAAAAAGAACTATGTCGTGGCCTATGAAGGTAAAGAGGGAATTTGTATTTTTCAGGCCATTTACTCCTTTACAGAACATTCCAGGCCGCCTGAAGACGGTAAACTGAGGGAAATTAATCCTGATCCGCGCTGGCTGACCGTCGGGGGCCAGCATATCCTCCCCAAGCCGGGTGTTTGGCAATATCCCCCACTCTACTTAAATGCGATATACTGTTAGTATTCCATTTCTTTCATCATTGCCGTTTCATCGCAGTCCGGAAATTTCACGCAGGTGATACAGTCTGCCCAGATCTTTATAGGAAGTTCCGATCTGTCTATCAGTTTGAAATCGAATTTTTTAAAAAATTCCGGTTTGTAGGTGAGAGTGAATATTTTTTTTATGTTAAAAGATTTTGCTTCGGCAAGGGCTGCTTCAACAAGTTTTGAACCGATCTTTTTCCTTATGTGGTCGGGATGCACTGCCAGGGATCTTATTTCCGCAAGATCTTCCCAGCAGAACTGCAAGGCGCAGCAACCTATAATTTTGTCTTCCACGCCATCCACAAAGACCGAAAAATCCCTTAAATGATCATACAGTTGACTTAAAGGGCGGGCGAGAAGATCTCCTTTCTTGCCATATTCGGAAAGAAGCCGGTGGATGGTTTTTATATCTTTTATTTTTGCTTTTCTAATCATGAAAATATTATTCTCAGAATAATGGCCGAATGTCAACAGGCTCTTGAGTTTCGCCGATATGCTTAAATCTTGAAAACCTAATTTTATTGACTATCTACGGCTATGATTGTACATATTAAATCAAACCTGTTACGATTGGTTTGAATTTTAATCTATGACGGCTTCGTAAAAATTCCACCTGCTGCATCGTGCTTTATTTTTCTCTATTGCGACGTACTTTAAGAAGGTTTCATTCCTCAAGATGCGTGCGCCTTGCATCCGGGGTCTTTTATCCTGCCGTTCATTTCGTATTTTTAAGGAGAATTCAAATGACCCATACTCACGAACATGGCCATCATCACAGCCATGAAAAAACAGATAAATTATCATTTGATGAAAAAATGGTCAAATTGCTTGAGCATTGGATTAACCATAATGAGGACCATGCGGTATCATACCGGGACTGGGCTGAAAAGGCAAAGGAGAACAACTTGTCTGATACCGTTTCTTTGCTGGAAGATGCGGCGGATATGTCGATAGAAATGAATAAAAAGTTTGAAAAAGCCCTGGCGTCTATTAAGAAGTAGAAAGAGGATGTAAGAAAACGTCTGTATCGCCTGTAGAAGGTCTTTCGATAATAGCATCATTAAACATGGAGGTTTGGTTATGAAATCTATTGCCGTGAAAGATTTAATGATTCCTATCGACGAGTATGCTACTGTTTTAAAAGATGCAACCTTGTATGAGGCTGTTGAGGCTCTGCAAAAAGCTCAAAAAGAGTTTGGCATTTCCAAGGGCAGGCACAGAGCGGTTCTTATCTTGGATGAAAATAAAAAAGTTGTCGGTCTGGTCGGTCTTTTGGATATACTGATGGCATTGGAACCGAAATATGAACAAGTTGGAGATTCAAAATACATGTCTCGCTTCGGTTTCAATCCTCAATTTCTGAAGACCATGCTCAAGCAGTTTGATCTTTGGAACAAGCCTCTGGATTACATCTGTAAAAAGGCAAAAGACTTGAAAGTAAAAAAAATTATGTCTACCCCCATAGGGAAAGAATGTATAAATGAAGATGCTTCCCTCAATGAGGCTATAAATCAACTGGTCATGGGGCATCATCAGGGATTGATCGTTACCAGGGGTGAAGAATTTGTAGGTGTTTTAAGATTGACGGATGTGTTTGACGAAGTCGCCCATAGAATAACCGCTTGTGAGATATAGCCGAATAGACAAAAAGGCAGTGTCGATAATGTGCTGCCTTTTTTAAAAATCTTAAATATGTTCAAGTCGGGTTCAGAGAGCATAAAAGCAAAATTCAAACAAATAAATTTAAAATCCTTTCCCATAAAAATAGCCGTGACAGGGGGGGCCGGTTCCGGCAAAACTTTTGTCTGCAACAGGCTGAGGGAATTGGGCATGAAGGTTATCAATTCAGATGTTTTGGCAAGACAGGTTGTTGCCCCGGGTTCGGCTGCTTTTGAAAAGATAGTTAAATATTTCGGAAAAACGATATTGACGCGAGACGGCACTTTAAATCGTCCCATGCTGCGCCGGATCATTACAAATGATGCGGATTCACGCAAAGCGCTGGAGGGTTTTGTCCATCCCGAAATAATAAGGCGCATGCATCAAAAAATGACGGAAGCAGTGAAGTATGGCCATTTTGTGGTGGTGGCGGAGGTTCCTCTGCTTTTTGAAATCGGGATGGAGGATCAGTTTGATCTTGTCATTCTGGTCCGTGTTGATGATAAATTGAAAATTAAACGACTGATGGATCGCGATCATGTTTCCTTTGATGAAGCAAAGGCCCTTTTAAATATTCAGATGCCGGACAAACTAAAGGTTGAAAAGTCTGACATTATAATTGAAAATAATGGTTCTATTGAAAAGGTTATAGCTACTGTTGATCTTGTTTTTAAAAAAATGCAAAAAATAACAAAAACCCTTGACACATAAAGAACCGTGTTGTAATTTTAAATCTAAAAGAACCCACCTAAGAATTTAAAAATTTCCTTAAATGGCTATATAAATTAATAATGAGCGAAGTTCTTGTTAAAATTCTGCTCTGAAAATTCGCAAAATATTTATAACTCCTTCGTAAAAACATCAAGGATCCTAACTCCCCTTTTGTTATTTTTAGAAATTTACCTGTAATTGTTTGATCCATTTCGACCCTATCTTACCCACTCTTGTTTATCTTAAAATTTCAATAGGTTAAAAGTTAGCGGGATTTTTCAATTGTCGACTGGTATTTATTTAAAAAGCCGGGTTTGATATTTCTAATATTACTTTAATAAAGTAAAACCATTGCCGGGCAGAAAAATTTATGCAATGGGTTTGAGAAGTAGTCTATTATAGGTACCAAGTTAGCAAACTATCAGTAATTATAGATACTTATAATGGATTTTTATATGCGGTTTGACACCTTCAATCCGAATACCAACATTTACAGATCTACATAAGGATGGCCATTATTGGATGCAACCTAACATTAATGAGGAAAAATTTTTATGAATATTATTGAACTGAAAGATAAGAAAATCAGTGAGCTGACCAAGATGGCCAAGGAGTTTAAAATTGAGGGTGCCGCTGGGATGAGAAAACAGGAGCTTCTTTTTGCTTTGCTCCGGGCGCAATCTGAAAAAAACGGCTTGATCTACGGGGAAGGTACTCTGGAAATATTGCCGGATGGATTCGGTTTTTTGCGGGCACCCGATTATAACTACCTCCCGGGTCCTGATGACATTTATGTGTCACCTTCACAGATTCGCCGTTTCAACCTGAGAACGGGTGATACCGTTTCCGGTCAGATTCGACAACCCAAAGAGTCGGAAAGGTATTTTGCCCTTTTAAAAGTTGAAGCCGTCAACTATGAAAATCCGGAAGTGGCCAGGGAGAAGATACTTTTTGATAACCTGACGCCGCTTTATCCTGAAGAGAAAATCAAGCTTGAAACCGATCCTGAAAATTATTCCACCAGAATAATGGATATTATAACTCCCATCGGTTTTGGCCAGAGAGGCTTGATCGTTTCACCTCCCAGGACAGGAAAAACAATGCTTTTGCAGGCCATCGCCAACAGCATCATTGCCAGCCATAAAGATGTTATTCCATTTGTTCTGTTGATCGATGAACGGCCCGAAGAGGTCACGGATATGGCACGATCGGTAAATGCCGAAGTTATAAGTTCTACGTTTGACGAGCCTGCTGAAAGGCATGTTCAGGTTGCTGAGATGGTTATTGAGAAAGCCAAGCGCCTGGTCGAACATAAAAAGGATGTTGTTATTCTTTTGGACAGTATCACAAGGCTTGCGCGTGCTTACAATTCCGTTATTCCGCCCAGTGGCAAGATCCTTTCCGGAGGTGTTGATTCAAATGCACTTCATCGTCCCAAACGGTTTTTCGGAGCTGCCAGAAACATTGAAGAAGGTGGGAGTCTCACGATTATAGCAACGGCTCTGATTGATACCGGAAGCCGTATGGATGAGGTTATCTTCGAGGAATTCAAGGGTACGGGAAATATGGAGCTTCAGTTGGATCGGAAGCTTTCCGACAGACGGCTGTATCCTGCCATTGACATCAAAAAATCCGGTACGCGTAAGGAAGAACTTCTTTTGCCCAAGGATGTCCTTAATCGAATCTGGATTTTAAGAAAGCTTCTTGCAACATTAAATCCTATTGACAGTTTGGAATTTTTGCTTGATAAAATGAGCGGAACAGAGGATAATCAAATTTTTCTTGATTCCATGAATTCATAAAAAAGAGATAGGGAGTTGAAAATATTATGAAAAAAGAGATCCACCCTGAATACTTCGAGGCATCTATCAAGTGTGCATGTGGAAATGAGATTAAGGCGGGTTCGACAAAATCGGATATTAAAGTTGAAATATGTTCACAATGTCATCCCTTTTTTACCGGGAAACAGAAACTGATAGATACTGCCGGTCGAATTGAGCGTTTTCGCAGAAAATATGCAAAATTCCAGAACGAGGAGACTTCGGCTTAAATTCCTTTCCGTTTTTGAGGAACAAAGATTATACGATTATATTAATTACGCCGGTTGTTAATGAAGTGTGAACGCTGATGAAGCGTTTTACCGATTTTCTTAACCTGCGTAATTTTTTTGGCCTGCTGCAGGAGCAGAAATACCACACGCTTTTGTGGGGGCGAGAGATTTACGAAACTTAGCCCCCATTCGGCTATATGGGTAAGATAAGCGCATGTTTGATAAATTAAAAGGTGTTGAAGAGCGTTTTTTGAAGATTGAACGACTTTTGAGTGATCCCAAGGTCGTTCAGGATCAGGATGCGTACCGGAAATACATTAAAGAGCATGGTGAACTCAGCAAAATAATGGCGGTTTTCAATCCGTACAGGCAGACTTTGAAAGAGCTTGAAGAGAGCATGGAACTGCTGAAGGATGGAGATCCGGATATAAAAGAACTGGCCAAAGAAGAGGTTGCCGCCCTTAACGTTAAGAAAGAGAGCCTTGAAACTGAACTCAAAAAGCTTCTTATTCCCAAGGACCCGAATGATGATAAGAATGTTATCGTTGAAATAAGAGCGGGAACGGGCGGTGAAGAAGCCGGACTCTTTGTAAGCGATCTTTTCAGAATGTATAGCCGGTATGCCGAAAACAGGAACTGGAAGATCGAAGTTATGAATCTTCATGCAACGGGTGTCGGCGGTTTAAAAGAGGTTATCGCCATGGTTCACGGCAAGGGGGCATACAGTAGTTTTAAATTTGAAAGTGGTGCCCATCGTGTCCAGCGCGTTCCCGCAACCGAGACCCAGGGAAGGGTGCATACCTCGGCTGTAACTGTTGCGGTTTTGCCCGAAGCTGAAGATGTTGAACTTCATATTGATCCGAGTGAAATTAAAGTGGATGTGTTTCGAGCAACCGGGCCGGGAGGCCAGAGTGTC
>JAFDHS010000261.1 GCA_019308655.1 Deltaproteobacteria bacterium | reverse complement strand
CCTGGCCCCGATCACGGCCTTGTGGGTAACATCCGGATCGTCTCCGGCATCCTTTATAACCGTGCAGGTTGCTGTTCTCGTGTCTTGTTTTTCGCAAGTCTGAAGGGGAATATCGATAGCCCGGCCGGTTAAAAGTTCTATTTTCACTTTCAGAGGCGCTTTGTCTTCAAGAAGCAGAGAAAGCGCTCCCTTAGCCGCCGCCGCCGCTGCAGTACCGGTAGTGAATCCGAACTTGAGATCTTTTTTCTTTTTTGACATCTTTCGTTGCCGCCGATTTTCTTCAGTCTTTTGGGGTGTCGGTCTATTTTTTCTTTTTTGCCATAATAAGGGTCCAATAGTCAGGCTTTCTGTCGTTTAATACTCTTATATCCCTTACGATCTCTTCATTCGGCTGCCCGCATTTTGTTACACCGACGCTGTTTTCAATCATATCGGCTTCATCAAGAGCAGATGTTATATCCTTGACATTACGATACGCCTTTAAAAAAACCACGGAATCCGGTTTGCCGGAAAGTTGTCTGAGATGGTCTCCTCCCTTTACCCCGGAAAGCAGCAAAAAGGACTCTTCCCCCTCTACAAGAGGCGTATTCAGACGGGCTGCGGCAGCCTGGTATGAAGTAATGCCCGGTATGCTCTGCACGGAAATGTGGGGCGCAAGGCGTTTGATGTGCGCGAGGATGTAGCCATAGGTGGAATAGGTCATGGAGTCTCCCAATGTTAAAAAAGCAACATCTTTTCCCTGTTCAAGCTCCTTGATGATTGTCCGTGCATTGTTCTGCCATGCGGCTTGGGTTTCATCCTCATTTTTGCTCATGAGAAAGGGAAGCATGATTACCGGCGTTTTTTCAGGAAGATGGGGCTTTGCAATACTAACGGCCAGGCTGTGTTTATTTTTTGCGGATGCAGCCGCAAAGACGACATCCACACGGTTCAATATCTTTACGGACTTGAGGGTTATCAGATCGGGATCACCCGGCCCGACACCGATACCGTATAAGGTTCCTGCTTGGTTATTCATTGTATCCTCGTTTAGTCTCCTAATCCTAAAATCTGTGCTTTTTGTTGAGGTATTCCATCAATCTTATATATAAAAAGACGGAGTGAAACGACTCATTAACTTTAGCTCACTTCAGGCACTTTTACAGCAAGTATTGCCAAGGCATTTACAACGCTTGCAGCAATGTTTGATCCGCCTTTTCGACCGACATTGGAAATGTAAGGACAATCCATCTCTATCAGCGCTGCCTTGGATTCCGCGGCATTGACAAATCCTACGGGTAAACCGATGATAAGAGCCGGTTTGACTTTTTTATCCTTTACCAGCTCGATGATTTGCAACAAAGCCGTCGGCGCATTCCCCACCACATAAATGCCGCCTTCCATGATGGAAACCGATGCATCAACAGCCGCCTTGGCACGGGTTATTCCCGCCTCTTTTGCCGTCTTTTTTATTTTATCATCATTTATAAAACATTTTACAGCAGCACCGAAGTGTTCCAGTTCTTTTTTACGAATTCCGGCTTTGGCCATATTGGTATCTGTAAGAATGGTTTTTCCTGAACGGATGGCGTTTAATCCCGCCCTTATGGATTCCGGATGAAAACGAACGGTATCCATATATTCAAAATCAGCCGAAGTATGAATCATTCTTTGTAGAATACGCCATTGCTCGGGAGAATAGTCGTGTGGCCCGGCTTCCTCGTCTATTATCTTAAAACTCAAGGTTTCTATATCTTCCGGTTTCATGAATTTTCTACCCTTTCACGGTTATAGTCAAGGCAGGCCTCGACAAAATTTCCGGCTGCATCCGGTTGGCTGCCGAAATGAAGATGGACATAGCTCCCCAGGGTGCGATCAGACTGATACCCCTCGGTAGTTTCGTTTCGACCGGCTCTGGCCGATACACTATAGACGGTTTTCATATCTTTTGAAAAATTTGTTATTTCAGAATAATGAAACTCATGCCCTCTGAGGGTCCGGCCGCATTTTCCAATGATCGTATTTTCCGTCAGCCTGATTTTGCGATAGCCGAGTGATTTTAAACGGGGAAACATGCCGGTTGTAAAAGGGAAACATCCTGTCATGGGATAGAGCTTGCCGTCTTTGACGCGAATGTCCCTGCAAAGGTACATAAAACCGCCGCATTCGCCATAAATCGGCATACCGGCAATGCTTTTTTCTCTGATTTGATCACGCAAACTCGAGTTGGCGGCAAGCTGTTTTGCAAAAAGCTCGGGATATCCCCCTCCCAAATAGATTCCATCAAGATTCCATGGAAGGTCATGGTCTTTTACAGGTGAAAAAAAGATCAGTTCCGCACCACGGGCTTCAAGCATATCCAGGTTGTCCTGATAATAGAAACAAAACGCATTGTCCCTTGCCACACCTATTTTTACACAGAACTTTTTTTTAATGGAATCCGTATCTGATTTGCATCTTTGTATATCAGCAAGAGAGTTTAAAAGTCTGCCTATATCAATATTCTCTTCAATCAGGCCGGCCAGTTTATCAACATTTTCGTCGGATAAAACATGATCATCGTGTGTGACCAAACCCAGATGCCTTTCCGGAATCGTAATTTCCGGAGCACTGGGAATGCCGCCCAGACAAGGCATCTTAACATTATTTTCAAGGGCCTCTTTCAGATAA
>JAFDHS010000260.1 GCA_019308655.1 Deltaproteobacteria bacterium | reverse complement strand
TTCTGAAACCCACCGAAGCCATCGGTACGCCGGACCGCAAGGATTTTCCCTTGTTAAAGGGGAAGGAAGTCCTTATGCAGGCCCTGTTTATGGGAATGCAGGGGCAGGCGTATACTGACGCTCCATCGAAATTTTCCGGTCCCTTGAGGGAAATCATGGATCTTAATCTGGATGATTCCCGCCAGAGGGCACTGTTTATTGCGGCTCTCAACGCTGTTATGAGATATGTTTATCCGGATATCACGACCGTTCACTGTAAAAACAATGAACCCGACGAGTGCGCCCGAAAGATAGTCGAATTTATACAAACCTTAAATCCTGTTTCAGTGGGTTTAATCGGACTGCAGCCAGCTATTTTAGAAGCCTTGGTAAACAGATTCGGAGCAGAAAAAATAATCTGTATTGACAGAGATGAAGAAAATCGAGGTTTGACAAAATACGGCGTGCCCATTGAATGGGGAGATGATAAAGGCATGGAAAAGCTGTTCAGCCGGAGCAATCTGGTTTTGCCAACAGGCTCCAGCGTTGTAAACGGCTCATTAGCGGATATCTTAACTGCCGCTCAAAAGCACGATACACCCGTATATTTTTACGGCACAAGTGTTTCCGGGTGCGCCCGCCTGATGGGATTGAATCATTTGTGTTTTAAATCCACATAAAAAATCAAAGGGGCAACACCTTCATTGTTGTGACAAATTCAAGTTGACTTATTTTGCCGACAATACTACGAAGGCCTTGCAATACCCCTGCATTGATTTACCCGAATATTTTTTTACGCCTTTTAATTTAACGCCTTTGAGTGAAGCCCTATAAGGAGATTAGTTCTAAATTGCAAAAACGTCCCATAACCCCGGCATATGTCATTTTTTACATTCTTTTTTCACCGGATACCTGGCGTATCCTGATCGGTATTATCCTGGCCGGCTTTCTGGTATCCCCGCTTACCCGATCTCAGGAAATCGGCCCGGCAGGCCAAGTCATGGTTTGGGTCATGCTGCTGGCCATCGGCTGGTCGATCTCAGCCTTTCCAGGGAAAAAAATAGCTGATTTTTTGAAAAGAATCATCCTCAAAGGATCAAAATAAATTTACTCCAAAACATGGATGTTTTTTTGCGCACATATTTCCTTCAGGATCTTCGGCCACACACTGACACTGACCTCACCGATATGGGCCGTGCGCAACAGGTACATATAGGTCCTTGATTGTCCGATGCCTCCGCCGATGCTCAGCGGAATCTCATCGTTGAGGATCGCCTGGTGATAGGGAAGTTTAAGAAAATCTTCCTGTCCCGACATCTTTAACTGGATTTTAAGGGTCTCTTTGGTGACCCGGATACCCATGGACGTCAGCTCGTGGCGTCTTTTGGTAACCGGATTCCACACCAGAATATCTCCGTTCAACCCATGATACTGTTCACCGTTTTTAACGATGCTCTCAACAGCCCAGTCATCATAATCCGAAGCGCGCATTTCGTGTGGATATCCATCCTTCAGAGGCCAGCCGATGCCGGTAATAAAAATTGCCGGGGCCTTTTCCATAAGGATTCGAGTCTCCCGTTGTTTGCGCGGCAGATCCGGGTATTGGTCCAAAAGCTCTTCAGCATGAAGGAATACGATTTCCTCGGGAAAATCAGGGTATTTAGATGTTTTGAGTTCCGGAAACATTTCCTGAACCCTATGTCCCGCTCCCCGGATGACCTTCCAGATTTTTTTAACGATCTCCATAAGAAAGTCAAGGTTGCGGTCTTTTTCGGTAATAACACGCTCCCAGTCCCATTGGTCTACATATGCACTATGATCATGGTCCAGGAAGTAGTCCTTGCGCACTGCCTTCATGTCGGTACATATGCCCTCACCGACATTGCAGCCAAATTGCCTGAGCGCCATCCGTTTCCACTTCGTAGCCGCCTGAACGATCTGGGCTTGTATGGGGTGATCAAGTGCCAGGCCACACGGAAATTCCACCGGTGTCCGTGAACCGTCCCGGTCCAGGTAATCATTGACGCCACTTTCCCTGTCAACGATCAGAGGGACCTGAACCATTTGCAGATTGAGTTCCTTACACAAAGTTTCCTCAATGTAGTTCTTCAGGGCAAAAACAGCCGCCATTCTCTGTTTCGGGGGGAGCAGAGGTTCGTAGTCTTTAGGTAAATTCCCCGCCAATTCCTCATAGTTGCCTATTCCAGGTCCGGCCAAATCCGCTTTTTTGTCTGTCATTAAAATCCCCCTTCCGTTCTTTGTCAGGTTCACCTGATGGTAGTATTTTTCGGTTCCTTCTCCCCTGTTTCTTGTTTCATTGATAATGCTATTCTCTTCCTTTTAACATCAACATCAATAACGGTTACATAAATGGCTTGATTCAGTTTTACAACCTCTGCCGGATCTTTTATGAAACGATCCGCCATTTGACTGATATGAACCAATCCGTCCTGATGAACGCCGATATCGACAAATGCGCCGAATGCCGTAATATTCGTTACGATTCCCGGAAGCTTCATTCCGGTTTCAAGGTCCTCGATTTTATTGATTCCCGGTTTGAATGAAAATTCTTCAAAGGTATCTCTAGGGTCCCGGCCCGGTTTTTCAAGCTCATTTAATATATCTTTTAAGGTCGGAAGGCCTGCTTTATCTGAAATATACCTTTGAATATCA
>JAFDHS010000006.1 GCA_019308655.1 Deltaproteobacteria bacterium | reverse complement strand
AACCTGAGTGAATTATAATGATTAGCGAACCGTTTACACCCAAAGACTCACTGATATACCGGCTGGATCCGAGACTTAAAGTTATCCTGGCAACGATCTATTCCTTTGTTGTCGCCCTTTCTTCAAAAATCGAGACCCTTCTGGGAGCAATTATCTTTTCACTGGTTTTGATCGTTCTTTCACGACTGGATATTCGGGAAGTCTTCAAAAGAGTGGCAGCCGTCAACGGTTTAATCCTTTTTCTCTGGCTGATGCTGCCGTTTACCATTGAGGGTGCACCATTGTTTCATCTTGGTCCATTCAGTGTTACCCGCGAAGGGGTGCTCATTTCACTGCAAATTACTGTCAAGTCAAAGCATCAATGCCTATGACCGTATTGGGACACGCTTTGAACCGTTTGTTTATTCCTGAAAAAATGGTTCTGCTTCTCCTGCTTACTTATCGCTACTTGTTCGTAATGGAACAGGAATATCAGCGGCTTGTAAGGTCGGTAAAGATCCGTGGTTTCCGATCCGGAACCAACATGCACACGTATAAAACATATGCCTATCTCATCGGGATGCTCTTTGTCAGGGCCTCGGCCAGGGCGGAGCGTGTTCACCAGGCAATGCTTTGCCGGGGTTTTCAGGGAAAATTTTACTCCCTTTACACTTTTTCGATCTCCAGGACCGATTGGATCTGTTCAGCTGTTATGCTATCCGTAATAATCGGGCTGGCCCTTCTGGAACTACTAAAAATAATAGCCTAAAATAATGAATAAAAATGAACCGATTATAAATCTCAAGGACATATGCTTCAGCTATCCAGGCCAAGAGCCGGTCCATAATAAGCTCAACTTAAAATTATACTCAACAGACAAAGTGGGATTGTTAGGACCCAATGGAAGCGGAAAGACAACGCTGTTTCATATTATCATGGGCCTGTTAAAGCCTTCCACCGGCCAAATCGAAATTTTTGGAAAAGATGTCAGCAAAGAAAAAGACTTTGGGGTTGTGCGGCAAAAAATCGGTCTCCTTTTTCAGGATGCCGATGACCAGTTGTTCAGCCCAACGGTACTGGAAGACGTTGCTTTTGGCCCCTTGAATATCGGCAAGTCCAATACCGAAGCCAAAAAAATTGCCATGGACACATTGGATTTTTTGGGCTTGGCCGGATTTGAGAATCGAATAACCCACAAACTCTCCGGAGGAGAAAAAAAACTGGTCTCTTTTGCCACGGTCCTTGCCATGCAGCCGAAATTTCTTCTGCTTGATGAACCGGCCACCGCCCTTGATGAGAAAACAAAAGCAAGACTTATCGATATACTACATGAACTTGATCTTCCCTGCCTCGTGATTTCCCATGACAGTGAATTTCTTGTCAAAACGACCGATTCCATTTATACAATGAAAAACGGAAAAATCATCCGGGATGCTGATCAACAACTTCACTGTCATTATCATTCACACTTCCATGGCGCATCTCCGCACAAACACCAAAAATTGGATTAAGGTCCTCAATCTTCAACATCAAACGAATCATCCGAAGTGACCTTAAGAGAAGGAGCAGGGGAAGGTTCAATAGGCTTTAATTCATCATCGTCTACCTTTACATGATTTTCGTCTTCAGGATTATCATCAAGCAACTCATCAATTTTTACGGGTTTGCTTTCAACTTCGTCTACAGGTTCGGGAATTTCTTCTTCCTCATCAATCTCTTTTTTCCCTAAAAAATCCATGTCGTCGATCAAGATCTCAATAGACTCCTGGGTATCGGAAGCATACAAGTCGGCCACGACTTCGGCTATTTTCTCCACGGCAAAACGTACCGGATACAAAGCGTGGTTTCTCAAATCCGAAACAAGAGCCTCCGTCCCCTTTTCAATTGCAGAGATTATGGCCTCAGCGTCGTATGTTTCTTCATATATAACCGAAAACATTCCTCTGTCCAACTCTGCAAGTTCTTTGATTATGAGGTTTTTTTTATTATCGCTTTTTGAAATCAGATATTTTTGTTTCATATTTTATTTCCTCTAAAATGCAACATTATTATGTATAGATATCCTCACTGTATTATCATAAAAAATTTTATTCTAAACCAAAAAATCTCTATGTCAACAAGCAACGATGTTTTTTTAAGCTCAACAGCGTTAATGCTTAATAAAAATATTGACCTGCCATTTATAGAATGTTATAAAACTGACTTGTGATTATGGAGGGATGGCCGAGTGGCTTAAGGCGGCGGTCTTGAAAACCGTTGAGTGTCAAAGCTCCGTGGGTTCAAATCCTACTCCCTCCGCCATTAAATAAATAGAGCGCTGCAGCATGCAATACTCTATTATACGGTATTTCGGAGAGATGGCCGAGCTGGCTGAAGGCGCTCGCCTGCTAAGCGAGTATGTGGTTAAAGCTGCATCGAGGGTTCGAATCCCTCTCTCTCCGCCACTGAAAACGATTTTAGGGGGATTCGGCACAAAACCGAATCCCCTTTTTTATTGGCTTGGATGCCTGTGACAGGCCCTATCAAACGAAACAGATTGATTCATTATCTGAAGCAAGTTGGATACAAAGGCTATTATTCCGGTGGGAAACATCAATTCATGCTAAAAGGAGTTCAAATGCCAGCCGATTTTGACCCCACTGCTCCACCGTGGGGTTCACCTGCGGCGTGGTGTGAAGCCAACCAGACCGTGGATCATCTTATCCGCCTTCACCGGCAGGAACTGGATCGGGCCGTGGCCCTGGCCCTGGAGGTCCAGATGAAACTGGAGTCGATTTTTTCGCTCATCGACGAATTGTGCATGCTCACCTGTCCCCGGTGTCCTGACCCCTGCTGTCTGACGGCCAAGGTCTGGATCAATTTTCAGGATCTGCTCTTTTTGCATCTTTCCGCACAGAAAATTCCACCGGCCCAGATGATGAGCGACCTGAAAGAGACCTGCCGTTACCTGGGAGCCAAAGGATGCACGCTGCCCAGAATTGTCCGCCCATGGATCTGTACATGGTACTGTTGCCCCTCCCAAACGGCAAATCTGAATAAAATGCCCCCCGCCATCCGAGAGAATTTCACCCATACCATTCAGGCCATAAAAAACGGTCGCAAGGAAATGGAGGCTGAATTTATCCGGGTTATTTCAGGATAACAGAGCGGCATCAGGTGGCTGAAAATACGGGTGGGTATAAAATTTCAAACAACCAGCCTTTTAAACGATAAAATCACCGGAGCAAAAGACCAGAACAACAAACAAAGAATCACCATTGTCACGGCCATAAGGAAAACCGCCTGCATCCACCTGAATCCGCATGCTTTGACCATGCCGATGCAGATAAGCATCCAGCGCCAGGGCTCGGTCAGCCAGAACAGCCTGGGAATCCAAGATAAAAGCATGGTGACCCCCGAGGCAAAAGCAAACAGGGCAAAAAGCTTTTCAAAACCAACCGTTTTATTCATGGTCATTTTCATGATCATAAAACAAATTCCAGCTCCAATAAAAGGCATGGCAAGCGCATTCACCAATAATATCAAAACCATAACGATTGAAGTTTCATAGAAATACGTGAGGCTGACCCCGGTAAAAAAAAGAGCGGAGACCAATAGAAAAGTAAACGACTGCCGGTAACCCATTGTTTCAGGCAAATCGGCAAAAAAGCCTTTGGGGGTAGATAAGAGACGTGTCAAGCTTTGAAAATAAAATCCAATGGTGAACCTGTCCGTGCCTGTCATTACCACCACCTTTTTTAATTCCACTTAAAAAAACTTATTTTTTCAACAATTCCCCATACCAGCATCAGAAGCGTCATGATAAAAAAAATGGTACGCTCTGTTTTCTTGCTGAAATAGGTGATTCCTTTTGAATGAAATACCGCTTTTTTTTGTTCCATGACCTACTCCTGACCCGGACAAGCCGGAACCAAAGTTGGTTGCCACAAAGCCACTAAGGCACAAAGTAATTTTTTTATCTTCGTGTCTTAGTGTCTTGGTGGCGGAGAGAAAAGACTTTACCCTCTAAAAAAATGCCTATCGTTGAGGAGCTTTGGGGTTATATTTCCATACTGCTCCCGTTTACTAAAATCCGGGCAACCCGCTGAATCCCCTGTAAACCCAATAGACACCCGTAAGAAGGACAACAACTACATTGGCCATAAACCATAATGGAATGCCGACTCTGAGATAATCTTTGGGTTCAAGATACCCGCTTGCATAAACAATGGCATTTGGCGGCGTACCGATGATCAGACAATAGGCAAAAGAGGATGCTACCGCCGTAGACATTGCCATAAACGGCAGGTATGTTGTGCCGGGATGAACAAGAGCTGCCATGTTCAGGGTAATCGGCCCCACGGCCGCCGCTGCCGGGCCGTCCGCCATAAGGTTGGTCAATACCGCGGTAAGGCCGTTTGAAGTCAGCATCAGCGGAATTCCTGAATCCATGCCAAGAGGGGCGAGAAAATCAATTACCGACTTGGCCAGCCAGTAAGCAGCACCGGTTTTATCCAGGGTACGTCCGAATATGATAGCGCCTGCATACAACCAGACAACGCCCCAGTCCACCTTTTCCTGGTAGTCTCTCCAGTTGACGATCCCGGCCAAAAGATAGGCCACGGCACCAGCCACAGCAATGACCCCTATCCCCAGACGGACGGGATAAATGCCGATATTGTAGAAAATCTTTTCCGTAAACCAGCCGAATACCATAACGGCAAAAATAATGATCGCCCAGATCTGTTGTTTATTCCACCCGCCCATCTTGTCTATTTCATTTCTCAAGTGATTCATGGCAGGGGCAAGAGACGTGATCTGCGGCTTAAAGCGCCAGTTAATCACAAACCATGAAACCGGAATCATAAGAATAAGAAATGGAAAACAATAGGTAACCCATTGGAAATAACCGATGTCAAAGCCGAACATATCATTTAAATAGGTCATCATGATAACGTTCCTGGCACCGCCCGAAGGTGCACCCGGCCCGCCGATATTGCAGGCCATGGCAATGGCGATCATCAGCATCTTGGCAAGTTCCTTGTCTTCGGGGACCTTATCGGTCAAGCTGTTCTGATAAAGAAGCATGCCTATGGGAAGAAACATGGCCGCCAATGCATGGTCGGAAATAAAGGCCGCCAGGGGTGTGATAATCAAAAAGAAGATCAAGGTGATCCATCGTACATCCGGAACAGCCAGTTTTTTGAACATCATCAGGCAGAGTCTCTTGTCCACCCCGGTTTTAACAAAAGCGACCGCAAACATGAGACTACCCATGATAAACCAGCAGGCATCACTCCAGTAGAGCATGGCCACCTCTTTTCGGCTAACCACACTGGTAAAGACAAGGATAAGGCCGATACAAAAGGCAACGCCGGGAAGCGGAATACATTCCGTCATAAAACAGAAAACCACAAAAACCATCATTGCAATGGCAACCTTGATATGCCAGGTTCCCTTGTCCGCTAATTTCTTATCACCCGGGGAAAGGTTTTCATATTTCAGACCTGTGTTCCTGAGTTCCAGGGATTTTTGCATAATTTCACGGAACTCCTGGTCGGCGACATTGTTTTTGATATGTTCGTAAGCTTTTTTAAAATTAACCGAATCTACCGGTATTTTATATTTTTTACACCATTTAAGATCACGTTTAAGAAAACGAGCTTTTGTCAGTGCCCCCATCCTCATATTTCTTTCCATCATCTGAGAGGTAAGAAGCTGCCATTGAGGGACTTGAGTGCTTTGATCACCAAACAGGTTCATGGTAATAAAGTTTACGACGGCTTTGGGAGCCACTTGAAATTGGGTTCCCACGGCCTTCATCCCCTGGGACGCAGGCAGAAGGAGAAGGACAAACAAGAGGACAACAGGTATTATAAAAAGCTTCCAGTCCACATACTTATCATATCCGGTAGCTTTTTTTTTAGTTTTCGCCATTTTCACCTCCATTTTCATTCGCTGGAAAAATCATGCGTTATGCAATGGTTACGATATCCCTTTCAGCTATTGATTTGAGGCCGCAGATCAGGCTTCTATTATGATTCTGGCCGTTTCGAAAAATATTTCCTGTTCTCTCACAATGCCGACCGCTTGTCCCTTTTGAGTAATGAGCAGTCTTCTTACGTTCTGACTGTACATTGCTTCTACGATTTCCATGAGGTTGGCATCTGCGTCAATACTCGGCGGACAATCAGACATGATATCTTTAATTTTTTTATTGATCAGGGCTTTTGCCTGATTCACAAAAAGGCCGCTCCAGAACATGGGTGAAAATTGAAGGCTGTCTGCCATGGAGGGTTTGGGTGCGGAAAGATAAGCCGGCCGCAACGCTTCGATCAGGTCTCGTATGCTGAGAATCCCGACAATCTCTTTTTGGGAGTCATAAACCAGGATAGAGCGGTGCCCGGTTTCCATAATTCGACCGGTGGCAACAAATTTTTCATATGATTCTTTTAATTGCACGATCCCCTGTTTAATCGTACTGTCTTCATCAATGGTCGTATAGTCTTCGATTGATATCATAATATCAATCGCCTTCTTTTCTTCCTTTACACCAATGTGTGATGCCGCGTGGGCATCATTTATTTTTGCGGCCAACAGATCGATATCACAAGGTTTATTAAGGTAATCAAAAGCCCCCTTTGTCAATGACTTCTTTGCCGATTCAAGCCCGCCATGGCCGGTAAGCATAATAACCTGTACATCAGGATTAATCTTCTTGATCTCGGTCAGGGCCTCCTGTCCGCTGATTCCAGGCATTTTGATATCCAAAATCACGACATTCTGATCGGACTTTTTCATGATCTCGATCGCTTCTTCACCACTGCCGGCCATGGTTGTTTCATAGCCTTTTTTAGTCAATATCTTTGAAGTTGTCGCACGAAACTGCTCCTCATCGTCTACCATTAGGACCTTAATTTTTTCTGCCATCATCTACCCCCTTTTTGAAACAGATACATCACTAAAAAGATTGCTCTCTTAATCCGCCTCACCCGGATAAACCGGAAAATCTGTTTCACCAATTCAGGTACGCTTTGAGCATCAAAACTTATACTTTCTCTTTTATAATTTCTCTTGGCGATTTCATGAACTGTCTGCTTTGGGCCATCCTGATTTTTTCTTCAAGCCTTTGCCTTTTTGCAAATGCTTCTTCAGCCTTACCGATCAACTCATCTATGTCCGCAGGTTTCATCAAATAATCCGTAGCGCCGGACTTTAAACCATCCACGGCAGATTCCACCGTGGCATGTCCGGTCAACATGATTACCTCAACCAACGGAAATTGTTTTTTGATCTCTTTCAAGGTTTCCATACCGTCCATACCGGGCATTTTGACATCCAGAATAACCACATGGATGTTGTTTTTCCAGAGTTTATCAAGCGCATCGGCCCCACTCGGGGCAGTCAGAACATCAAATCCCTTTTTCGCAAGCAACTTTTTGGTGGTGGAAAGATATCTTTCTTCATCATCCACCAACATCATTTTCATTCCTTCCATATTTGTCTCCTGTTTTTTTAAATGGTTTAAAATAACAAACAATTCAATATGAATATCAAAAAAACGGCACGCATACGCTGCCCGTTTAAATCATCAGGTCACATTAAAGGCGTTGGAATACTTCAGTGCAACCTTTATGCCAGAAACCAAGGCTGACAAAAACCTAAGCAACTATTTGAAATAATGAAATTTATTTAGAAAAATGAAGGTTTTTTCAAAAGAAGATTTAAAGAACCATGTCTGTGTTTTTTACAGATTGTAAAAAAGATTTTATGAAGGTGGTTTTCTAAAATCAAATATATTAACCCATCCTGTATGCCTTTCAATTTTGTGCATCAATATCTTGTTTTTTAACAAATTTGTATAAACCCAAGGTAAGTTCTTATTCAAACACACGGATATCTATTTGATTTAAAAGGCTTTTTGTTTTTAACTTTTTTTGGCATACCTGTTGCTATCTATATTTATTGTTTATATATTATGAAGATGATAAATTAACTCTCATGCCGGCGGTAAATGTCAACTACCCGGCTTTAAAAAGCCAGGGCATGTAAAAAGCCCTCATGTTGACCAGCTTTAGCACTTAGGTGCTATGTTAGATCAGAAATAGGTACCTTGGGGTACTTGCCAGCCCCAAGCTCTACGGTAAGTGGCTAAACAGGTCTAAGGGGTTTAAGCCAGTGCTACTTGCGCTAAACCTGATCGTAACATTAGCGAGGCAAACCTTACCCGCGAAAGCGGAGGATTTATTTCGGACTCAGCCAATTTATGGCTGAGTTTGAAATAAATCAAACTCACGCGCATCCATTCCTCCCGGCAATTAATTACCGGGTATCCTGGCTGAAAAAACTCATGAAAAACATATACAAGCAAGAATCAAAGCTTCTGAAACAAAAAAGGGAGCAGCTGATTTCAAGTCTTTTAAAAGGGAAGGAGCCGGATTTTCTATATAAAAACGCCGGGCTTTTAGATGATTATTTTTGCAAGAGTTTTGAAAAAAGCATCATCGGTCCCAAGATGAATTTCAGCAAGAATCCCTATGCCTTGATCGCCCTGGGTGGCTATGGACGAAAAGAGCAGTGTATTTATTCCGATGTCGATCTTCTTTTACTTTTCAGCAAAAAAATCCCTGATGAGGCCGAGGAACTCGTTCGAGAGATTATTTATCCATTGTGGGATATCGGACTTGAGGTGGGTTACGCTACCCGTTCCCTCAATGAATCCATAAGCCTGTCAAGAAAAGACTTCGAAGTTCTTACCTCTCTTTTGGATGCCCGTTTTATATGCGGTATGTCCCAGTTGTATACGGAAATGACGACCTTGCTCAGAAAAAAAATCGTTTCCGGCCGATCCGGAGAAATAATAAAATGGCTTGTGCAAAGAAACAAGGAGCGGCATCTGCGTTTCGGAGACTCTACATACCTTCTTGAACCCAACCTGAAAGAGGGCCAGGGCGGGTTGAGAGACTACCACACCATGCTGTGGATCTCCCGGATAAAATCCGAGCTCAAACGCCCCAGAGATCTCGAATATAACGGCTACCTGTCATATGCGGACTTTAAAACCTTAACCCAGGCAATTTCATTTATATGGAACGTAAGAAACCGATTACACCATCTGACGGGCAGAAAATGCGATCAACTTAACTTTGAATACCAGATAAAGCTTGCCGATGCTTTGGGCTTCAAAAAAGCAAAGGGCCAGGAACCCGTAGAAATTTTTTTAGGAGAGCTTCACGGCCGGATGGAATTCATCAAAGAGCATAACCTTATATTCCTTGCCGAACTGGGTTCTTCTAAAAAGTTAACCCTGAAAAATAAGCAGACCAAAATAAACGGGGTGGAAATCATAAAGGATATGTTGAACTTTACTTCTTCCGAACATGTACTCCATTCACCCGGACTTCTGATCAAAATATTTGAAGAGAGTTCACGCTTAAAAATCCCCTTGAGTGCCGAGGCCAAGCGGGTTATAAAAGAATTCGGATATCTTGTTGACGACAATTTCAGATCTTGTGCTTCCTTCGTCAAGACTTTTGAACGTATTTTAGCCGCTCCGCCTTCACCGTTTAATGTATTGAATGAAATGTTAAACACGGGCTTTTTGACAAAGTTCATACCCGAAATAGAACAAATCGTTAATCGTATTCAGTACGACGAATATCATCTCTATCCCGTAGACAAGCATTCTTTGCGGACGGTTCAAGCAGTAAAAAAATTCAGCGAGCCTGAAAAGACCGGTGAGTACCAATTACGCCATGACCTGTATAAGGAGCTTTCCAATCGAAAACTCCTCCTTTGGGCAGCTCTTCTTCATGACATCGGCAAGGGAGATTCAGGTGGGGGACATTCAAAGAAAGGTGCTGTAATTGTTCGATCCATACTTTCAAGAGCGGGCTTACGGCCTGCCGATATTGAAACCGTATCCTTTTTGGTTTTAGAACATCTGCTTTTGATCAAAACGGCAACACGAAGAGATGTCAATGAAGAGGAAACAGCTGTTTTTTGTGCAAGAAGGATAAAGGACCCCGAGCGGTTAAAAATGCTTTACCTGCTAACCCTTGCAGATTCCATTTCCACCGGACCAAAGGCTTGGAATGACTGGACTTCAACTCTCTTAAGGGAACTTTTTTTCAAGGTCTTGAGTATTCTGGAAAAAGGGGAATTGGCCACTACTGAGGCGGTTGAAGCTGTTGAAGAGAAAAAAAATCAAATCTTAAGTTCAACGCCCCATGACAGAGATGATATAAAAGCATGTTTGAGCCTTATGTCCCCAAGATACCTTCTGTACACTTCCGCAGATGATATCCTTGAACACATTAGATTGTACAAGCTTCTGTCAAATGCCGAATTTGTCTGGGAAGTGGCAAAAGACAGTAAATCAAACACAAGAACAGTAACGATTTGCGCTAAAGACTCTCCCGGATTATCCTCTAAAATTGCAGGTGTATTCACCTTGAACAACATTGATATTATCGGCGCACAGGTTTACACATGGCGGAATAATATTGCCCTTGACATTTTCAATGTTAAGCCACCCCTGGATCAGATTTTTGAAGATGAAAAATGGGCCCGTGCCAAAGAGAATCTCCACTCCGCCTTATCCGGCGATCTGGACCTGAAAGAAGCATTACGCGAAAAAATTCCGGTTTATCGATCCGACCGGCCCTATACATTGGAAAGACCCCATCGCGTAGAAGTTGACAATAAGACTTCCAGTTTTTTTACCATTATTGAAGTCTTCACTTACGATTTTCCCGGACTGCTTTTCAATATCACGGATGCCCTGTTCAGATGCGGACTCGATGTTTGGATCGCTAAAATTTCTACCAAAGTCGACCAAGTGGTAGATGTCTTTTATGTCAGAGATTTCGACGGACAAAAAGTTGATTCACCGGGCAATGTCAAGGCAATCAAGACAGCGATTGAAGAAGTGCTGCCAAAACCTGTTGACACATAACAAATTCTTTTTATTTTAGAGGATTTGCAACACAAAAGGAGAATTTTATATGAAAAAAATAGAAGCGATTATCAAACCCTTTAAACTGGACGATGTAAAAGAAGCCTTAAATGAAATCGGTATTCAGGGAATGACGGTTTCCGAGGTCAAGGGTTACGGACGTCAAAAAGGTCACAAAGAGATCTACCGTGGTGCTGAATATGTCGTTGATTTCATTCCCAAAGTTAAGATGGAAATCATCATCGAGTCAAGCAGGACGGATGAAGCGGTTGAGACAATTCGGCAGGCAGCAAACACCGGAAAAATCGGCGACGGCAAAATTTTTGTTTTCCCCGTTGAAGAAGCAATCAGAGTACGTACCGGTGAAAAAGGAAAAGATGCGATCTAAAAGAAGCGGGATATAAAAACTGTTGGAACGAAGACACCAAAAGAGCAATACTCCCTTTCATCCTATGGGATATTGCTCTTTTCCTTAAAAAATCTTGACTCAGGAACCGTGAGCCGGCCAAAGCCAGCCCACACACAATCAAGGAAAACAAATCATGCTTATTGCAGTTATGAGCGATACCCACGACAACATATGGAATCTGCGCAAGGCATTGAAAATTATCAAGCAAGAGAATGCGGGAATGATAATTCATTGCGGTGATTTTGTTGCCCCGTTTATGCTTACGGAACTGGAAGAAGGGGGAATTCCGGTTCACGGGGTCTTCGGGAATAATGACGGAGACCGGTACCAGTTGACAAAGGCTTCTCTCACTGCTTTAAAAAAGATTACACTTCACGGCATGATCGGTGAAATTGATATAGAGGGTGTTAAAATCGGATTTACCCATTATAAAGATGTGGCAGAAGGTCTGGCAGCCGGTGATAAGTATCAAATCGTTTGCTTCGGCCATTCCCACAAATACCTGAAGAAACAAATCGCTCAAACCCTTCTTTTAAATCCGGGCGAAATAATGGGTAAAGACGGCTTGCCCGGATTCTGTTTTTTTGATACCCATACCTTTGAAATCAAGCAAATTAAATTAAAAGATACACCTTGACACTAAATAATGCCGTTTTTAATTTTTTAAAGGAGTTTTCTTTATGAAGTTTAAATTTTTTGTTGCTTTGTTTTTTGTATGCACTTTTTTTTACGCAACAGATTCCATAAGCGCAGAAAAAGAATCAATCGAATCACCTTCCACTTTTCTGTCCCAGGATAAATATGAATTTGCACCGGTGCCCGAAGGTTTTGAGGTAAAACATGATTTTATCATAGAAAACAAAGGGAACGCAGTACTGAATATCAAAAAAGTCAGGACCGGCTGAGGGTGTACGGCAGTCTCATATACGAGACAAATTCCTCCCGGGGGTGAGGGAAAGATCACGCTTAAGCTCAATACAAAGCACTATGGTGGGAAAAAACTCAGGAAAAACATCAAAGTAGAAACAAATGATAAGAATCGCCCGATAATTCATTTGACGATTTCGGGAATGGTCGAAAAATTTGTATCCATTACCCCGAACAGAATAAGACTTGCCGGTTGTGTCGGCAAGGAGTTAAAAACTTCGGTAAGCATTATCCCTGAAAAAAAGTATCCGTTCAAAATTGTTAACGTCACTGCAAAACAAGGGAAAAATATCCGCTACAAGATAGAGGAATTCAAAAAATCAAAAATATCGGAGTACGTGTTGACCGTTGAAAACATAAAAAAAGAAACGGGCCGCTATTTCGATATCATTCATTTAAAAACAGACAGTAAAATCCAGCCGGAGATCAGCATCAGGGTAATGGGGAATATTTATGCCAAACCCATCAACAAGACGGATAAATAGGCTTTTATGATGAATATTAAAGTGGTTGCTTTCGACTGCGACGGCGTCCTTTTTGATACGACACAGGCGAACACGATTTACTACAACAGGCTCCTGGAACATTTCGGCAAACCGGAGATAACTCCTGAGCAGTTCAAGTATGTCCACATGCACACCGTTGATAATGCCATTGCCCACCTCTTTGATGATGAGAAGACACGCAAGGCGGCTAATGAATACCGTCGTAAAAATGTAAGTTATCTGCCGTTTATCAAATATATGAAGATAGAGCCGTATTTAAAGCCCTTGCTGAAAAAGCTCAAGCCCTCTTACCATACGGCCATTGCTACAAATCGCAAAGGAACGATGAACCGGATTCTTTCAGAACACGGCATTGAAAAATATTTTGACCTGGTTGTAACGGCCATTGATGTGAAACGACCTAAACCCTGCCCGGATTCACTTGTCAATATATTGAAGCATTTTAAGGTAGGACCCCGGCAGGTAATTTATATAGGAGATTCGGAGCTGGATGAAAAAGCCGCAAAAGCTGCCGGAATACCATTTGCAGCATACGGTGACCCCTCCCTTTCAGCGGATTTTCATATCAAAAACTTAAAAGAGGTTGAAGCGCTCCTTTAGCCGATCGATATAAACTCGGTTCCGGTATGCATTCCCACGCAGGAGCGTGGGAACGAGAAACACTTTAGCTCATTTTAGCTCACTTTTCTTTATTGATTGCCGAATCCGTTTTGACCTCCACAGTCGGGACACTGCCAGGTTATTCCGTTACAGGACATTCCCCACACATTTTCATGCATGCAGTCCTGACAAATACTGAACCCGCATCTGCATCTCCAGCAGAACGGAACTTTTTTACCGCAACAGTCACAATTTTTCTCTTTGGCCTTTCGGCGTTTTTCTCTGTATTTATTTTTATCGGCAGAGTCTGTCATGTTCTATCTTTATACACTTATTCATTACAACGTCTATAATTATCTCTCCCGGCTTCATTGGACGACTCCTTTGGCAGTATTGTTGTTTTGCCTCTTTCATGTTATTAAAATTGGTTCTTTTTGCAAAACAATAAAGGAAATTTTAAATAACAGGGATTAAAATACGGATCAACCACTAAACAATCATGGAAAAAGAAAAAACATTATATCTGATCGACGGAAGCGCATATATTCACCGTGCCTACCACGCCATCCGCGGACTTTCCAATTCCAA
>JAFDHS010000259.1:386-4510 GCA_019308655.1 Deltaproteobacteria bacterium | reverse complement strand
TTTCCGACCGGCACTCACCGGCTAAAATCGCTACCATCGGCATGGGCCTTTGTGCTGCCGGTCTTGTTACAGCCGCCACGCTTTCAGAAGGTTCATCCTTTTATATGATTTTCAGCGTGTTAATTCTTTTGGGTCTGGGGTTCGGCATCTTCTCCACACCCAATACAACGGTTATCATGGGCAGTGTCCATCCCCGAGAGTTTGGTATGGCGTCCAGCATGGTTGCCACCATGCGCTCCATGGGCATGCTGACGAGCATGACCATCGTTACGGTGATTCTTTCCCTGTTCCTTGGAGACCAACCGGTATCGATTGATACGGGACCGGCTTTCATCGAGAGCATGCGCACAACCCTGGTGATCTTCAGTATCATGAGTATAATGGGGATCGGCTTTTCCCTGGTCAGAATCGCCCCGGCACACTCTGAAAATCCATAGACATTTTGACAAAATCGTCTACGCACCCCCATGGGATTAAAGTCCGCTTGGAAAGTGGCCAGGTTGGACGTCTTAAAGAAATATTAAGTTGACGGTATTTATATGATTTCCTGCAATCACAGCAAACTGGAACTGTTGCCGCAAAAGAAAAACAAATTGCGTTGTCGTCACTGCCATTTGACCATCGGAGCGGATGAACTGGGAGACGGATGTTGCCCGGAATGTTTTGAGATACACGGCAAAAAGCGATATGATTTTGAAGAGATAGATACCGGGGAAACAGGAACGGCACGATACCGATGTGAAGAATGCGGTATTATTATCGAAACGGAAGGAACGAACACGTATGTATGACTGGCACAGGAAAACTGGCAGGGCATATATCACATCCGGCACAGGATATGGAAAAACAGAGCTTTCCGCTTTTGATGCCGCGGAATTGGATGCGAATATCATCTCAACCAACGCCATCAAGGTTTCCTCCTTTGTTCCTCCCCATTGGAAGATCGTCAACAGCAAGAAAGATTTGAAAAGATTCACGGACAACGGCGCTTTTTTGCCCATGGCCTATGCCTTTGCCGTGTCGAATACAAGCAGCGTGGCGGCTTCCATCAGCGTTGGGATCAACAAAGATACGACAAAAGCATCTATAATTATGGAACATGCGGATGTGAATGTCACAAAAGAACAGTCACTCGAACAATCAAAGATTTGTATAGAGGAAGCCTATGGTTTCAGAGGATGGGAGCTCGACGGATCGGAAAACGTCTCCGTGGAAGCTGCCCCCGGAGAGGGGTTGTATGTTTGCGCGCTGGTTGCGGTTGTGTATCTTATGGATCAGACAAACGATGCAGCCGCTGGTATATAAAAATCATATCAACATGGTTTTTTGAGATTTTTATATTGGAGCGGTCGGCTCTTTAAAAGTCTATTTTTGACACCAAAATGGATCGTTTAAAAATAAAATAAGCCCTGATTTATAACTGATTTGACGTAATATTAATCAATTGGCGTGGTCCGACCTTCAGCGTAATATTAATCAATTGGCGTGGTCCGACCTTCAGCTACCCAAAAAACCTTCCTGCCATCTGGAAAGAGTTGGCTGACGGAGAAAAACAGGTCAAAAAATATGCCAAAATCCTTGAAAAAGGATTTGCGAATTTAAAGTTGGAAACGGTTTGTGGTGGTATCTCTATGGTTTGAAAAGGAAAGAACGCAAACTGCCGGCTATTGTTTAAGAAAAGGCAGCGTTAAAGGGGGAAATCCGACTCGCTGGATCATGCTTTGTACGAATTCACGAAAATAGGGCCAGGTATTCATTTGAATATTTACATTCGTGAATATCTCCATGAATTCGTCCGTGATGGGCCGTTTGGATGAAAGCAGAACCCTGTAAACACAAGTGACTTTTAAAGCGAAATTCTTTTTGGTTGTCTTGGTAGCTGTAAGATCATAGCTGGAGGTTATAACCGCAGATGTTTCTTCCTCGATCTTGTAGTCAACGTTGCGGCGGATATCCAGCTTCATATTGCTGCCGATGTTGTCCCGTTTGGTCTTCACCGAACAGGTGTCGAGAAAGATCGTTTCCAATTCGACCTGTCTGAGAAATTCTCTGTAATTAGCAGGAGTCATACTGGGTTTTGTTTCCTTTTTAGCCAAAATCGCCTCCTTTTTACGCTGCCGCTGGATACTCATCGGGGCATAACGCCCCTGTAGCATAGCTGCCAACCTGGTTTGACTTGTTGACCTGATACTTAAAAGTGCCAATGCATTGATTCAGGGATTGGATTTCTTCTTGCATGCCGGTTATGGTTGCAGTCAGGCGATCGGATTGAAAGTTCATAGCCAACAAGGTACACACATACTGGTTCAGGCTAACGCCATTTTTCTGCGCGGATTGGGTCAGTTCCCGATGAAGAAGTTTTGGTAAACGCACAACAAATCGACCGCTGTAATCGTCGTTTTCCACTTCTGGTTCTGGAATTTCGAGCCCCTCGTCGAGGTATTGCTGGAATCGCTCTTTTTGGTTCTCGACAAGATCAGCAAGGGCTTCTTCCTTAGTGTCTCCGTCTCCCACAATTCCCAAAGTTCCAAACTGCGGTAAACGAGCTAAATAGCCGCCGCCCTCATCTTCGGCTATGGGAACGATCTCTATTTTATATGGCAATGCCAGGTAATAATTTAGGTCCTTTTTCATGGTGCATCTCCTAACTCAGTCAGCAAGCTTACGGCTTTTAAAAGGGCTTTGATGTAAAACCCTTTAACCTTTTGTCCACCTTTAACCGGCACGGATATTTCGCCATATGGGTGATAATCCGGAAACGCCTTTAGCGTCTCGCAACGGACTACGATGTGGGATGAACGTTGATGATCCCACATGTCGGGAAAATAATAGTTTAAAAAGGTTTTAACATCTTGTACGCGGACTTCCCTGGGAACATTATCGATCCAGTGCTCAAAAAGCTTTTGCGCTTTTCCCATATTTTTTCCTGTTTTGATATTACATATAGTATCATGAATTGCAAAATCAAGCTAAATTTTTAAAAGTTTTCGAAACCGCAGATGAATCAGGCACATTCCACCGAATTTAGTGGTAAAGTTATAAGTTACTGATATTATTGATAGGATATCTTGCATGTCTGCATGACAGTTCGATATACACATACGAAAAAACAGCAGGTTACAAGGCATTAGTTTTCATTTGCAAAAAGCTGCCGCTAAATTCGGTGGAGTCTGCTTTTTTCTCCAAAACATACCCAAGCCAGATTTCACCGGTTCCCATAGCGGATTCAGTTCGCGAAAACTCAAGCACCGAAAAACCGAGCTTTCCAAAAATCACGTTTAATTCTTCGGCCTGCCACAGATAAAACACCCTGCCTTTCTTGTCCGTCCATTTGCCGTTGCCTTCCTTCAATGAAATATACAAATGAGCTTGGGGTTGATCACTGTCAGGTGGCCCTTTTCCTGAGCCTTGAGTATTTTTAATGGCTTTAAGGAAGTTTTGAATAACCTGGGATAATCGATGATGCGGCAAATGAACCAGGGACCCCGAAGCCAGAATCGCATCCGTGGACAAACCGGAAAAGTCGTATAATTCAAAATCGCCTTCAATCACAGTACATTCGGTCATTTTCCGCGCAATGCCGGCAAGACCGGGAGAGCTTTCAAAACCGCTTACCTCAAAGCCTTTGCCTTTCAGCCACAGCAGATCACGGCCCGAGCCGCAGCCGATGTCGAGGATCCGGCATCTTGGGGCGAGTCGCCCGGCAAACGGCTCCAGGTAGGAAGATGGATCTATGGAAAAGGTTCTTTGATGATATTCTCTGTAATGTGTCTGGTAATAGTCGTATTTTTTGGACATTTTTTCAATAGGCCTGGCAATATTAAATTGAATACGGTTTTTAAAAACATATGACATAACTGATTGATTTGCAAGTTGATACTCCTTGATCTTCTCTCCATGGAAGAAAGGCGGCTCTTTTTTATTTTAAAAAATTGTCTTTAAGACTTATATTTGTTAGACCAAATAAGTGATTTTGCAACACGAATATTTGTCGGGCCCTAGTTCTTGTACATTATGCCTTTTGAGAGAAAACAAAAAACAGGAGAAAGTCATTTGGGTAAGAAACTATATAAAAAAGAGATCGAAAAACTCCGGGAACAACTGGTCTGGAAAAAGGCTCCAGC
>JAFDHS010000259.1:0-379 GCA_019308655.1 Deltaproteobacteria bacterium | reverse complement strand
CAGGGCATTTAAGTTATCGGAAAACTACAAAATTTTCCTTGACGAGGCCAAGACGGAACGTGAGGCGGTATCCGTGATTCTGGAGCACGCCCTTAAAAAGGGGTTTAAAAATATTGACGAGGTTGAAAATGCGGTTTCCTGCGATAAGTTCTACAAAATTCATCGCAACAAGACCATCGCTCTTGCGGTGATCGGGAAACAACCCATACTTTCCGGGGTCAACATCATCGCCTCTCATATTGATTCACCCCGGCTGGATCTCAAACAGAACCCTCTGTACGAAGATCAGGACCTTGCCCTTTTAAAAACCCACTATTATGGGGGCATCCGAAAGTACCAGTGGCTTACCCGGCCGCTGGCATTGCACGGAAAGGTCATA
>JAFDHS010000258.1 GCA_019308655.1 Deltaproteobacteria bacterium | reverse complement strand
GTTCTCGGGCTGGATCGATTGTGCCGGCAAAAGGCCCTGGAAAACTTTTCACGCATTTTTAAAGATGAACCCCGCCTCATGTTGTGGCTGAATTTCGAGCCCGGCGTATTGGACCAGTTAAAACACCAAACCGGCAAACTGCTGGAGCAGGTGAAGGCGGCGGGAATCGATCCCGGGCGGATTGTGATCGAGATTCTCGAATCCAAAGTATCCAATACGAAGGCTTTGCGGGAATTTATTTACAACTATCGCGAACTGGGATTTCTGATCGCCATCGATGATTGGGGCACGGCCTATTCCAATATGGCGCGCATCGATCAGATCAAACCGGATGTTATCAAGGTCCACCGCTCTCTGGTCGATCATTTGGAAAGCGCATTTTACAAGCAGGAACTGATTCGTTCGATCCTGAACCTTGCCCGCGGCATCGGGGCGCTGGTTGTGGTTGAGGGTGTCGAGACCGAGGAAGCGGCCTTAAGCGCCATGGATTTGGGCGCTTCAATCATTCAGGGGTTCTATTTTTGCAAACCCGGAGACTCCTGGGAAATCATGCAGTCGCGGTGTGAAGAACGGTCCAGGTTGTTGTCCGCCGCTTATAAAACCCGAAAAATAAAAATGGTCAACGAACGCAGGGCTTATTTTAAAAAGATCGATGCCATTGCCGGCGATGTCAAACAAGCGTTGCGTGATTTGCCGTTATCCGAATATGACCGGATACTCGAACGGCTCATTGAATTGCATCCCGAGTTGGAGTGTTTATATATTCTGAACGAAAACGGAATTCAGCTCACTAAGACCGTCTGCTCCGGACGCTGTCTTCGGCAGGATTCTTTTCTGTTTCATTCCCCGCGCAAAGGTACGAACCGTTCCCTTGGCGATTTTTTCCTGTTGATTCAATCCGGTTTGGCCCGGTACGTTTCCGAACCCTACATTTCCAAAACCACGGGAAACCGATGTGTCACGATTTCCCGGGTTTTTGAAGCGCCCGGCGGGCGTCGCCTGGTGTTTTGCGCGGATTGTGACTGTCATCGGGAAACGCTGAGGGTTGCCCACTCCCGGCAACGGATTTCAAGTGTCGGGTAAGCGATCGGACGACACCGGATTATACAGCCTTCAAACAGCAGGGGACTTCTAAGTACCTGAGCAAAAGTTTTTCGGCATTTAAAAAGCTAAATGCGTTTCAAAACTTAGTTTTTTGGGGACTTATATACCTTAAAATATATGATCGGGTACTTATATGCGGCTTGACAAATTTATGGACTTTCTGGCGGACGCGGACACGAAACATAAAATGATCCTGGTGATTTTTGTGCTTGCGGTGATGCCCGCCGGTATTTTTTTTCTTCTTTTAAACATTTATCCGTCCGAAGAGATCGTCGCCTACAGCGGTTTGTACCTGGTGCTGCTGATCATCGTTCTGTCGCCGGCGGCCAGCTTTTTCAGCGATATCCTGGTTTTGCGCAATATCAAAAAGGTCAACGCCTATTGTCGGAAAGCAAAACAGGGCATTTATCAGATACCGTTCGATTTGCCGCCGGAAAAAGGACAAGAAAATGATTTTTTGAGGATGAAAAGAAACCTTTACTGGATGGGACAAATCATTGCCAAACGGGAGGCAAAGCTGCTTGATGTGCTGCGGGAATTGAAAAACGCCCAGGCGAAAATTGTCGAAAGCATAGAATATGCGAGTTTGATTCAGCACTCGCTGCTGCCTTCTCCCCGGGTTCTTGATGACATTTTCGAGGATCATTTCATTTGGTGGGAACCGCGGGATGTGGTGGGCGGCGACACGTACTGGGCAGCAAAAAGCCGGGAAGGATATTTTGCCGGAGTCATTGACTGCACGGGGCATGGTGTCCCGGGGGCCTTTGTCACGCTCATTGTTCATACCCTTCTTGAGAAGATTGCAACCGCCGGTAGCTGGAACAATCCGGCTTTGGTGCTTCAACATTTGAATCAACAGATGAAGGCATTCCTCGCTCGAAACAATTCATCACCGCTGGTCGATGACGGTTTTGATGCCGGTCTCTGTTTTGTAAACTCCGGCCACGATAAAATGACCTTTGCCGGCGCGGGTCGTCCACTCTTTTGTGGATACGACGGAAAGATTCATGAGATCAGGGGCAGTCGTGCCGGGGTCGCCTATTCAAGGGTTCCGGAAGATACGGAATACCTCAATCATACAATCGAGATACAGTCCGGTATGCGGTTCTATCTGGCGACTGACGGCGTCACGGATCAGATCGGCGAATCAAATCGATTGCCGTTCGGGAAAAAGAAATTGAAGCGCCTGCTTTCTCAAACTTATTCCCTGCCGCTTAAAGAGCAACGGCTTGTTTTAGCCGAATCTCTGGAGGAGTATACGGGGAATGAAAGCAGAAGGGATGACCTGACCCTATTGGCTTTTGTACCAAGAATGTAGCAAGGAGACATTATGGCGATTTACCATTTGGACCGCTTATACGGAAAATTCAAAGATGATGGTGTTATTTTTTGCTTCAGTGGACCGGTTTCCCAGGTAATGCTGGAAAGCCTCGGCGAAACACTGCGCAAAAAGATGCAACACGATTTGATCGTGTTTTCGACGATTCATAAAGTTTTTTCAATATTTATCGAACAGGCGCAGAATATCCTCAATTATTCGGCGGAAGTCGTGGCCGCCAACGA
>JAFDHS010000257.1 GCA_019308655.1 Deltaproteobacteria bacterium | reverse complement strand
TCGAGTTCTCTTCCTCTGTCATCCATACAATTGATTACAGCAGTTGCCAGGCCTTTTTTAGGGCCGGAAACCAAGTGATCAATAAAGAATTTTTTTTTTCTTTCTCAGTAAGAATCCATGTCCCCGTAATAATCGAGGTGATCCTGACTCAAATTGGTATATATACCGATATCCATCCAGCAACAGTCAATACGGTTAAGATCAACGGCATGGGATGAAATTTCCATAACAACATGGGTGATGCCCGTTTTTTTCATATCGGAAAGGATCTTTTGCAAATCCGCCGATTCAGGTGTCGTCATGGAACTGTTAAAGGTCTTTCCTGAATAGCGATAATTTATCGTTCCGATGCTCCCCACCTTGAAGCCTGCTTTCAAAAGCAAATTTTCTATAAGAAATGCAGTTGTTGTTTTGCCGTTGGTACCGGTTATTCCGATGATGAATAGTTTTTCCGAAGGATTTTCGTAAAACCGGGCAGAGATTAAAGCCAACGCTTTTCTGCTGTTTTCAAGCGACAATTGCCGATGCACCTCTTGCCAATGCTTCATCAATAAAATCATGCCCATCGGCCACATGACCCGCTACAGCCACAAAAAGTCCGCCGGGCTTTACCTCCTGTGCTCTGTAGTGAATAGATCCGATGTCAATATCCGGATCTCGAACCTCGGATCTGCCATCCCGAACAGGTTTGAGCGCTTCAAGCAAATTTGAAAGTTTCACCCGCTTACCTCATTGTCCCAATAGGCGGTTAATCTTCCAGATCCTCTATCGGGCGCCACGTTCATATAGTTAAGGGTCTCAAGAACGATCTTTTTGAATACCGGTGCGGCCACCGTTCCGCCGTAATGATTTTCCCGAGGTTCGTCAACAACGACCAGGACCGATATTTCAGGGTCTTCTTCAGGTGCGAATCCCAGAAAAGAGACTACATATTTTCCTCTGGCGTATCTTCCCGTTTCATCTGTTTTTTGTGCAGTGCCGGTTTTGCCGCAAACAGAATAGAATCCCGGATCTGCAAGACTTCCCGTACCCTCTTCGGTAGTTACGGATTTCATAATCTTTTTAATGATCCCTGCTGTTTCAGCTGAAATCACTCTTCTTTTTTTTTGAGGGATAAATTTTTTGACGGTCTGACCATTTTGATCCATGACAGCCTTTACAATATAGGGCTTCATAAGAACACCGCCGTTTGCAATTGCAGAGACCGCGGTTACAAGCTGTATTGCGGAAACCGATATACCCTGACCGAATGATATTGCCCCGGCGTCTATTCTCGACCATCGATTATAGGGGCTCAGGTTCCCAGCCGTCTCCCCCGGACAGTCGATTCCGGTTTTCGCACCGAAACCAAACGAAGAAAGCATATTATACAATGTTTTCCTGCCTATCATTTCAGTTATTTTGACAGCCCCGATGTTGCTTGAAAACTTGACGATGTGCTGCAGGGACAACCAACCATAAGAATGGGTGTCATGGACGGTATTTCTCCCAATTTTATAAGCACCGTTTTCACAAAAAAAGATGGTGTTTTTTGAACACTCTCCAGAATCGATTGCCGCGGCAGCAAGAAAAACCTTCATGGTCGAACCGGGTTCAAACTGATCTGTTATGGCCCTGTTTCTCCAGGTGTTCCTGTCGAAGCTTCCAAAAGAATTGGGGTTAAAAAAAGGAAAATGGGCCAAAGCCAGAACAGCCCCTGTCTTGGGATCCATTACGATTGCCATTCCTGATTTTGCCGAATACTTTAAAACCGATTCTTCAAGGGCTCTTTCAGTGATGTACTGAATCGTCCGATCAAGGGTAATGACAAGATTTTTCCCGCCATACGTTGTTGCTTCTATTTTTTTTTCAGCATCAAAGACACGGTTAAGAGCGTCTTTAACAATGGTGAATTTGCCGGCCTCACCTTTAAGATAGCTGTCGTAATAAAATTCAATCCCTTCAAGGCCGTGACCGTCTATGCCTGAAAAACCGAGAACCTGTGCGGCAAGGGTTTTGTTCGGATAAACACGGTTATTCTCGGGTATAAAATCTATACCTTCAAGGTTAAGTTCCTTGACCGCTTTTTTTTCTTTTGGCACAACGTGACGCTTGATCCATACAAAAGATCTTTTCGATGCCAGTTGCCGTTCAACCTTATTGTCGTCAATGTTCAGGGTATGTGCAAGGGCTTTTGCCGTGTTTTCCACATTTTTGATATGTGCCGGATATGCGGCTATTGATGGAACATCAATACTGACGGCCATTTCCCTGTGGTTCCTGTCATATATTATTCCGCGTTTTCCATTGAATATGAAAGATCTCTCATACTGATCGGCAGCTTTTTCCGACAGCCACGAGCGTTTAAAAACCTGTATATATATTGCTCTTGCAGCAATGGTACCATACAGTATGCTGAAGAACACACCGATGATGACCACCCGCCATAATCTTATTCGTTTTTTTTTAAACGGATTCATGGAATCATATCTATTTAATAAAAATCGTTTGCTTTGGGTCCGGCATTAGCAGCCCTAACCGATCTTTTGCAAACTTTGCGATTCGCTCAGGAGATTTGAGGCGTGCAAGCTCGATCCTTAAATTCTTTTGGGAAGAAATAAGATGTTGATGATTATTTGTCTGTTCCGTTATTGCATATCCCACTCTGACGCATCGGACCCTGCACCATGTATAAAAAAAAAGCTCTGCAATAAAAATCAACATAAGAAGGATCCAGACCCCGATTATTTTACTGTTGCGGATATTTTTCTTTTTTTTCCCGGCCATGGAAATAAAACGTCTGGGTGTTAAGGTTATGAAGGAGGGAGAACAGACCTGAGAGCTTATTTTTTAAATCTATATCTTTTCGGCTCCTCTCAGTCTTACACTTCTTGCCATAGGATTCACCCGTATCTCCTGTTCCGTAGGTTTCAGGGCCTTTCGGGTCAAAGAACGAACAACCCGTTTGGTCTTGCAAACACATATGGGAAAGGAGGGTGGACAGGTACACTCCTTTTCAAGCTCCCTGATTCGATGTTTTACAATACGATCTTCAAGAGAGTGAAACGACAAAACACAGAGGCGGCCTTGGGGGTTTAGCAAATCCGCGACATTTTCCATGAAAGAAGCAAGCATTTCAAGTTCCTTGTTAACAGCGATTCTAAGGGCCATAAAGACTTTCGTAGCAGGATGAATCCTGCGGGTTGATGATAC
>JAFDHS010000256.1 GCA_019308655.1 Deltaproteobacteria bacterium | reverse complement strand
CCTGCAAAGCCGGCCATAAGGTGTTCGATTGTTGAAATGATAACGCCATTATGCCCGATGACGGTTGCAAGGCTTGTATCCACGACCATATTGAAACGGGCTGGAATTACCGGGTTGCCGGGAAGATCCGTTCGGACAAATTTGATTCCATGGTTGTCCGGTGCAGGTTTGATTGTCAGATTAACTTTTTTGCCCGAGTGTACCCCGACCCCTGAACAACAGGCCGGTTTTGCTAAGGTTCTTTGTCGATAATGCATAAGAATAATATCTGGTTAATAAAAAAAACGGTTATTTTTTTAGTAATTAAATGTTAAGCAAATTTTATTGCATAATTAGCCGATACAACAAAAAAAATCAACCGGTCACTTTAATGCCGAAAAATGTTTTTGCGCGAAGGTACAAAATTATTGTTCCGTATTCAGCTATCTGTTATAATTCAAAAATTTTAACTGTCGTTTAAGGAGTTATGATGCTTGCCAAGGTTCTAAGCAGTGCTGTTATCGGAATCGATGCGTACCTGGTAGAAGTTGAAGTGGATATAGCGCCGGGACTTCCTGCCTTTACAACTGTAGGGCTTCCGGAAGCATCGGTAAAAGAGAGCAAAGAGAGAGTTAAGGCCGCTATTAAAAATTCAGGATATACCTTTCCTGATGACAGAATTACAGTGAATCTGGCCCCGGCCGATATCAAAAAAGAGGGTACCGGGTTTGATCTGCCCATGTCATTGGGGATATTGGCGGCGACCCGGATCATTCCCCAGAATATACTTTCCAGGTATCTGATTATGGGAGAGCTTTCTTTGGACGGCCGCATCAAACCGGTCAAGGGTTCTCTTGCCATGGCCCTTGCAGCAAAGGACGCCGGTTATGCCGGAATAATCGTTCCTTTTGATAATAGAAGGGAAGCATCGGTTGTAAAAAATATCTCTGTTTTTCCCGTAAAAACCTTGTCCCAGGTGGTCGATTTCCTCCGTGGATTCAACTCGGAAAAAAACGGGGTAAAGCCTGAAAAAGCTGATATATCCGGTATATTAGAGGCGGATAATACGTTTGATGTGGATTTTTCAGATGTCATGGGCCAGGAGCATGTCAAGCGGGCAATGGAAATTGCTGCCGCAGGGGGCCACAACCTGATCATGATCGGCCCTCCCGGTTCGGGGAAAACAATGCTGGCAAAACGCCTGCCGACGATACTTCCGCCCATAACATTTGATGAAGCCATTGAAACAACAAAGATATTCAGTGTAACGGGTATGCTGGGAAGAGGGGAGGCGCTTGTGACCAAAAGGCCTTTCAGGACACCGCACCATACCATATCGGATGCCGGTTTGATCGGCGGAGGTCATATCCCCAGACCCGGCGAAGTCAGCCTGGCCCATAACGGTGTTCTTTTTCTGGATGAACTTCCGGAATTTAAAAAACATGTGCTTGAGGTGCTCCGCCAGCCCGTAGAAGATCAAAAGGTCACCATTTCCAGGGCCGCTTCAACCATAACCTATCCTTCAAGCTTCATGCTCATCGCTGCCATGAATCCATGTCCCTGCGGTTATTATTCCGATCCCAAACATGAGTGCCACTGTGCGCATCAGCAGATTCAGAGATACCGGTCAAAAGTTTCCGGGCCCCTGATGGACAGAATTGATATTCATGTGGAAGTGCCGGCTGTACCCCACAAGGATCTGATTGGAGAATCTTTTGCAGAATCGTCAGAGGCCATAAAAAAACGGGTGACCGAAGCCCGCACAATTCAGTCGAAACGGTTTTCAAAAACAAAAATTTAGGTTTTCAAAAACAAAAATTTACAGCAACGCAAAGATGACGAGTCGTCATATAAGAAACTACTGTAAAATTGATCAAGACTCCTGCAGCCTTCTTGAAACCGCCATCGACAAGCTTGGTTTTTCCGCCCGCGCCTACAACCGCATACTGAAAATTTCACGAACCATTGCAGATCTTGCCGGAGAGCCGGATATCAAGGTGGATCATATCTCCGAGGCGATTCAATACCGGAGCCTGGACAGGCAAAAAGCGTTTGCCTGATATGGTACGTATCTATCTGTTAACCCTCAGTTTACCCTAACTTATAAAAAATTACATCAAAGAATCCTATAGTCATTCGATATAAAAGCAAGAATTTTCACAACGTGTTAGGCTTCAAAGTCGGTAAACTATAATTCCAGGCAATCTATTCTTTATAGGAAAAGTACGATGATCGATCAGGCAAAAAATTTTCTCAAGGATGTATTCGGATATGATGAATTCAGACCGCTTCAGGCGGATATTATCGAAAACGTTTTACGAAAAAAAGATACCCTTGTGCTTATGCCCACAGGGGGTGGAAAATCGTTGTGTTATCAGATCCCCGCCCTTATTTTTCAGGGTTTGACCGTTGTTGTTTCGCCGTTGATTTCCCTGATGAAAGACCAGGTGGAACAGTTAAGGGAATCAGGTGTTGCAGCGGTTTTTCTGAACAGCTCTTTAACTGCTTCCGAATACGGCCGGAATGTGGATCGAATCAAACAAAATAGTGTTAAATTACTTTACCTCGCTCCTGAATCCCTTTTAAAATCCGACATGTTGGAGATGCTTTCATCGGTTCGGATAGATTGCCTGGCCATCGATGAAGCCCATTGTATTTCAGCATGGGGGCATGATTTTCGTCCGGAATATACCCAACTGATTCAGGTCCGGTCCCGTTTCCAGGATGCCGCCTGTATTGCGCTGACGGCCACGGCAACGCCAAGGGTTCGCGAAGATATAAAAAACAACCTTGGGTTTGACACGTCCAATGAATTTATTTCCAGTTTTAACCGGGAAAACCTGTTTGTTCAAATTGTTCCCAAAGCAAATCCGTTAGAGCAGGCCATTGGGTTTATAAAGAAATTTCCTGAAGAGTCCGGTATTATCTATTGTTTTTCCAGAAGACAGGTCAATGATCTTTATGCGATTTTGAAGCAGGAAGGCTTTTCCGTAAAGCCCTATCATGCCGGTTTATCTGAAAAAGAGCGGAATCAAAACCAGGAACTGTTTGTCAGAGATGACGTGGGGATTATTGTGGCAACCATTGCTTTTGGCATGGGAATTGACAAACCCAATGTCCGTTTTGTGCTTCATTATGATCTGCCCCAAAATATTGAAAGTTATTACCAGGAAATCGGACGGGCCGGGCGGGACGGCTTAAAATCTCATTGTCTTTTGTTGTTTGGTTATGGAGATATCCAAAAGATTAAATATTTTATTAACCAAAAGAATGACCATGAAAAGCGGGTGGCCAATATCCATCTCAACGCGTTGTTACAATTTGCCGAAACCCATGACTGCCGACGTATTCCCTTGTTGAATTATTTTGGAGAAGCGTATTCAACACCCAAATGCAGCATGTGTGACAACTGCCTGGCAGAAAAAAAAGAGCTTGTGGATATCACCGTTCCGGCACAAAAATTTTTGTCCTGCGTCAAACGGACCGGAGAGCGGTTCGGTGCGGCCCATGTCATTGATGTGTTAAAGGGCTCACAGGTACAGAAAGTTTTTAAGTTCGGACATCAGGATTTATCCACCTACGGGATTGGAACAGAGTATTCAAAAAAACAGTGGCTTCATCTGTCACGGCAGTTGCTTCACAAGGGACTGATGATTCAGGATACAGAGTTCGGGAGCTTGAAGCTTACCGAAAAAGTCTGGGATGTTTTTAAAGGAAAAGAGACCGTACTGGGAAGTCTTGAAGAACAACAGCCTGCCGGCAACGCCCCTGAACAACCGGAAAAAAATCCGGCGTGTGATCGTAATCTGTTTGAAATCCTGCGCAAAAAACGAAAGGAACTGGCGGACCAGGCAAGCATCCCGCCGTATGTTATTTTTTCAGATAAGAGCTTGATTGAAATGGCCGCCTTCTTTCCCCAAACCAGGGAAAGTCTGTTGGATATCCATGGCGTGGGAGAGTTAAAATCTGAAAAATACGGGGCGGTTTTTGTTAAAATCATTAAAGAATATTGCCATACCCATAACATTGAAAGCCGGCCCCGAAGAACAAGAACACAAATAGCAGGTAACGATCGATCCTTACGTAAGAAAAGACATGTGGTTATTGGAGAGGCTTACAATTCAGGCCAATCTGTCAGCCGTATCATGACCGGGTTCAACATTAAACAGATCACGGTTCTGGACCATTTGTACAAATACCTCCAGGAAGGGAATTCCCTCAAACCCGATGAGTTTTTAACGCTGTCAACAATTCCGCCGGATCAGAAAACTGCTGTTCTTGAAACTTTTGACAGACTCGGATCGGAATTATTAAGGGTTGTTTTTGATGCGCTTAACGGAGATGTCGATTATGAAGAACTGAAGATTCTTCGGCTCTGTTATTTAACGGGTGATTAATGATTTTTTAACTCTTTGATTTAGTGAGATATTTTTGAAATAGTAAGCGATTTCTCATAGTCACAGATCAAGGTTTGACCCCTCGACT
>JAFDHS010000255.1 GCA_019308655.1 Deltaproteobacteria bacterium | reverse complement strand
CATAAAGACGATCAATTCGGCCGGGAACCCATGCCGCTATATAGGCAAGGCGGGTCTCATCATAATCGACCTTTCCCACCATGCGGACTTCCCTGGTCACAAATTTTCGTTCCACGCGCTGCACCTGAATCTCTGCGAGTTTTTGGGCATAGGGAGAAAGGTGTATTTCCCGGAGGCCGGGGGGATGAGTTAATGCCGCCTTTTCATTTTCCTTTACTTTTATTGGATGAACATCTCGATGTTCCTGGGCAAACGAATGAGCGATACCGAGACGCTTGCCCTCGTAAGAAATTTCAAGTGTGAAAACCATAAAAATGAGGCAAGTAAACGTAATATAAGCAAGAATTCTTATCCCAAGGTTTTTCATTTCTGAATCTCCGGCGTTTCTGCTCAATTTTACAAAAACTTTTATCATTCAAAATCTTTCAGGAGCTGTTTTCCTACAAGCATTTCAAGCTCGGCAAGCCTCTGTGAACGGTCGACAACGGCACGTTCAAAGGCTAATTTAAACTCCAACAGCAGTCTCACCGAATCGATCACATCTAAAAAGGTGCCTTTCCCGGCTATGTAAGTTTGAATGTTCACCTGAATTGACTGCTCTGCTTTGGGAGTGAGGGTGTTCTTATAAAGATCAATTTTCCTTTCAGCGTCATGATACTTGTATAGTGTCAGCTTGACATCGGCCGCAAGGCGATTTTCCCGATCAGTGCGTTCATGCTGGAAAGCCCTGTATCTATTATGGGCTTGTCGTTCTATGGCCCGGTACTTACCCCACCGGATGGGGATGTTGATTGAAAGCATTCCCACATAGGGGTCCTTTCCACTATCATCGACGTTCGGCATATCAGCTTCCCCTGTGTCTATGGTTTCCAAACTCAGGGTCATATCAGGATAATAGTTCTTTTTTGCCAAATCGATATTCCATTTTTCTCTTGCTGCCAAAAAATCAACAACTTTGAGTTCCGGGTTGCTTTGTTTCAGGTATTCTAAAAGCCGGTCCTCTGCAAAACGGACTTTTTCCTGCTCAATCCGTCGAGGCCAGGGAAGAGGGGCAGTGGCCGGTCTGTTCATGGCAGCATTCAATCCGGCAACAATGGGATGTCTAAGGTCTTTGAGGGTGCGGAGCCTGTCTTCTGATTTTCCAAGATCCACCTGAGCCCGAATGATGTCTGCATGGGAAGCCGATCCTGTCGTATACTGGGTTCTGGCTACACTTTCGAGGTATTCCAGAAGATTCAAATTCTCCCGGGTGACTGCAATGGCCTGGGAAAGATAGTAGTATTCATAATAGACTTCTTTCACTTGAAAAAACAGCTTGAGTTTGGCGGCTTCATAGCGCTCTTTTTCTGCCTGAGCCGTTTCCCAGGCGGCGTTGCCCCTTAATTTGAGTTTTCCAAACCACGGGAAAGTCTGGGCCAGTCCGAACTTATGACGCTGAGGGCCAACCCGTGTTTCAACATTTCGGATGAAATATCCGTAAGTGAACCGGGGATCAGGAAGAGATTTTACCTCCGGGATCTTTTCCAGCGCTGCTTTCCATCGGAGAAAGGCGGCTTTCAAGCCGGGATTCTTTAAGGCGGCATAGGTGAGGTAATCAGTCAGGACAGACGATTCAGTAAACTCAGGAATGTTTTCTTCGTGTGACTCGGATAAGGCTGGAAACCCGGTCAATATCAGATCTTCATCAACCGGGTTTTTTCTCGGATCATGAGAAGCACATGCAGTGAGGAAAAAAAAATTAAAAACAGATTCCAGGGCGGCTTCTTCATTTTTTTTACTCTTACAAAGATTGTAATAAATTGCAATGCAATTTTTCATAGGTTCTTCCGTCCGTCCCTTGGAGGACTTTCCCCGGGGAAGAACCTGTTATCACATCTTAGAGTCGGAACGGTCGAATCTCACAGACTAAAATTGCTCCCTGAATTTTTTTTCCATTTTTTCGGACCATGTCTCTTTCCAGGTACCTTTTTTCATAACTTCTAAGGATTCGGCCTTAATGGATTTGTATTTTTTGTCGATGTTGCCTGTAACACGGGCCTTTTGCCCTATGTGTCTTGCCAGAATAGCGCGGTCCAGATTAGGAATGAAATAATATTCCCCACTATCCGTAAGAAGAACGAATACTCTTTCAACCGCTATAACCGGATCTTCTTTGTCTATGGGACAGACCTGGCCCCTGGTCACACAATTATAACCCTGAATTGTCCCCTCAATGCTCCCTGCCATTGCCCAGGACGGTATTAGAACAAATGCTGAAAAAATAATTGATAGAATGAAATTCTTTTTCATTTTAAGCTCCTTTGTTGAGGTTAAACAACGAGATTAGAATTTAGTTTGAAGTACAATTTATAAGGAATCTTCCCCGCTTTGTCCATAAGGGAAACGCCTCATTTTCATGGGATAATTTCCTATGCTATGCTATTATTTCCGGATAACTTGAATAAGTGTGTGGCTCTGGGTTTTTTTGGCGTTGTAAAGTAGGGGCGGTTCGCGAACCTCCCCTACAGCCGTCTAATACAATAATGCAGTGGAAATGATTGGGTATTATTTGGGTCCGACTCCATTCGTTATTCATTCACTATTTTTGCTCCGCAGGACCGAAGGAGCGGATGAAAAGATCGTGGAGGGCCTGCCGCCCGTCATCTGAAAGATAGCGGGTTCCGGTGCCGGCAAACGTATCTGAGGTAATTACCGGTGTGTTCTCAACCCATTGGCTGTCCTTCCAGGAAAACCAAGCCTTTCGTTCCTGATCATAGACGCTCAGCGGCCGGTTAAATAGTTTTGCCAACTCGACTCCCCAGCCGGTCCCCCCCTTGACGGTGTTGTCCGCCTGTATCCAGCCGACTGCAATGACATGGTGTCCGCTATTGACCATGTGAAAAATGGACTGGATGACTTTTCGGATCTTATCCATCTGGGAGTAAGTGCGCTTCATCCGCTTGGACACAATTTCCATGCTGACATCGCCCTTTTGCAGCTCTTCCCGGTTCAGTACCCGGATGCCCCGGGTGCGCTCGGCATTGTGCCCTTCAAATGATATATTCACCTCTTTCATGTGCCAGGCCTCGGCAAGTTTGCCGAATTCCGCTTCAGCCCCTTTGTGGCCGCCGCTGTACAGCGTAATTTTTGAAATGTCTGTCATTTTTTATCTCCTGAGTTTTTTGTAAGACGTTGCGCAATTATGCAAAAAAAACACCCCACCGCGGTTCGGCAGGGTGAGTGGCTAAGGTAATTCAACTTTTCTGTATTGCAACCCTGACCGTCATATTTTTTTCAAACAAACCAGATCTTAAACGGTTTATATTGGCAGCCTCTTATTATAATACGCCAAACAGAACGCTTTGGCATGATGGTTGATTATCGTCTCATCTATGGTTTCATCAGGAATAAAAAGATACACACTTTCTGCATCGACTTCTTTCACTGTAAATTGTTTTGTTGAATTTTCCCATTCAGGCAACCAATTAGCAGTTGCTTTGAATTGCAGGTTATCGTGGTCTTCAAAATTGATTATTACGGCGGCCCTGAAATTCTCAGGTGGGTCAATTTCAGGTTATCAAAACCAAAAAATCATTCATCTTGACGAATTATCCCAAAATGAGTATTTTTACACACTATGGATAGTCGGTCACTTATCAAAAGTCTCAAACAGAACGGATGGTATCAGGTCGCAACGTCCGGTTCTCACGTTCAATTCCGACATCCTGAAAGAAAGGGACGCATAACCGTTCCACATCCCAAAAAGGACATTCCGGTTGGCACATTGAAAAGCATCGAACGCCAATCGGGAATCAAGTTCAGTTGAGGTTTATCCATGGCGAACTATATTGCTGTTATTCATAAAGATACCCAAAGTGATTTTGGCGTGTCGTTTCCGGATTTCCCCGGGTGTATCACAGCCGGGAAAGATATTGACGAAGCCAAAGACATGGCTGAAGAAGCCCTTTTACTACATATACAGGGTATGATTGAAGACGGAGAACCATGTCCTCATCCTTCTAAACTTGAAGAAATTATGAACGATCCCAACTACACTAATGCGGTTGCTTATATAGTGCTATCCGCTCCTGATTCAAAATCTCGGACAGTCCGGGTCAATATTACACTACCCGAAACGACTCTCAAGCAGATTGATGCAGTCGCTAAAAAACGGGGAATGTCAAGATCCTCATTTTTTGTACGTGCAGCACAAAGTGCTATTCACTCCAATCATTAAGTAAGGTGTCCCCGGAATTCCCGCAGGAATTTTGGAGTGCCTGCGATAGATAGCAGGTATCAAAGGCCGGGGTAACGTATTTCTCACCTGATGGTGTGGAGCGCAGCGGAACACCAGTCAGGTGCAGAAAATGGTTAGGCTATTTATGAATTAAATCCGATTAATACGGACGATTCTTGTAAATAGATTAATATTATGTTCCAGATTGTTGTCCATGCTTATTTGGCTTTTAAGCTTCATAACGTTTTCTGAGCCTGAGTAATAATACCCAAAATTATTATCACCATAGTACATTTGTCCGCGGACTGTTTCTCCATTTGGCAGAATGATATCAAAAGGAACTGATCCGTGTAGTGTACACAAATTATGACTATCTATTAAACTGTTAAATTTCGTAGGTACGGTTTGCTTGCCTTCATTAAGTAATGTTTTGTTGACTTTCTTATTAAATTCAACGATATTTTTAGACAACAGTTCTTTCTTTGCCAAATCCAGTTTTTGTTTCTGCTCGGATGTCAAACTTTCATTTTGACTGCGCTTGACAGAATAGCGGTGGATGTCAAACAAGTTGTCGCCTAAACCTTAAAAAAGATGCTCTCTTTTCATCACCATAAAAACATCGTTTCTGCCCGAAAAAGCTTTCCATGCCCTCCGACGGGTTTTTGGGTGCCCATTCTC
>JAFDHS010000005.1 GCA_019308655.1 Deltaproteobacteria bacterium | reverse complement strand
CCTCACTGGCCTCCCATGAGACATTCCTTTACCGCCTCGATCATGGGGTTGACCTCAACCGCGAACTTATGAGCGGCAAGCGCCAGTCCGATGCCAAAAAAAAGACCTATGCAGCCCAGTAATGCAAGACCGCCCAATGCCGGTTTGATATATGCGGGGTCCATAACCAATCTGTTCCTTTCTTCTTACTCATTCTTACCCATTGGCAGGAATAATGAGAAATTCCTGCTTCACGGAGGATGCCCGAATTAACTGCTTAGGTCTTACTGCCTCTCCACAGGCTGTCACCGTAGAACCTACGGCCGGTTTTTCTAAATTAATCGCTGCATTTAAGTCCCGGTCTATTTCAAAACCGCAACTATCACAGCGGAATACCCTATCCGATAACGTTAAATTGTCTTTCTTGAATTCACATTTGGAACACGTCTTGGAAGAAGGATAAAAGCGGCCTGCCTGAACGATCTCAACAGCCAGCATCCGGGCTTTATAGTCTAACTGCCTTACAAATTCCCCGAACCCCATATCCAAAATAGACCGGGCAAGCTTGTGATTTTTAACCATACCATTGACGTTTAAATCCTCAATTCCGATTACCTTGAAATTCTTAACCAATGTAGTCGTCAGCTTGTGAATGGCATCATTTCTGATATTGGCAATTCGCATATGCAGCCGGGATAGCTTAAGCTTTGCCTTCTTCCAATTATTTGAACCTTTTTCTTTTCGGGATAAAGACTTGTTGAGTCTGCGAAGTCTTTGCAATAAAGCCTTATGAGGTTTCGGCCCTTCAACAACAGTTCCGTCGCTTAAAGTGGCTAACTGCTTAACGCCAAGATCAACCCCGACAACTACGTGGCTCTTGTTTATTGCCGGGGTTAAATCTGTTTGGACGTTAATTGCAACAAACCACTTGTCTGCAATTCTTGAAACCGTTGCTGATAAAATCTTGCCTGTAAACCGCAACTGCTCCCGCATTCTGATCCATCCCAATTTGGGAATTCTGATTTTAAATCCATCAAGCTTGAATTGGTCATTAGCTATGTAAAAACTGTCACGAATCCCCCTTTTCTTAAAAACCGGATGCTTCCCGGTTCCATTGAAAAAATTGACAAATGCTTTACCTAAATTGGTAAAGGGTTGACTGTTTGCATCGCGAAGAACTTCTGAAATCCAAGGAAACTCTTCGTACTTGATGGCATTGAATTCTTTCTTCAACGCTAAAGCTGAAGGTTTCAAGCCTTCCTGATACTGGCGATTCCATTCCTCCAATGCCCAGTTGTAAGTAAACCGTGCAATCCCGCAGGCTTGTTTGAAATAACCTTCCTGAACATTGTTAGGTTTGAGTTCTATTTTATGGGATAGTTGGAATAGCATTGCAGTTTCTATGATTTATTTTTTTTTAAATAATCATCAAGGGCACGTCTGATAATTTCAGCAACTTTCAGCCCTGTCTCCTTAGCCATTTTTTCTAACTGTTCAACCTGCTTGTCTGTAAGGTGTATGTTTTTTCGTTTCATAGTAAGTCTACTATACGCACTATTAACATACTTTTCAGCTAAAAATAATACATCATTAATTGTTAATTAAATTGAATAGCTTTGGCTATATTTAATAAAGAAATCAGCTACAGTTTATAGCTCCTTGTTTTAAAATAATGACATTCCGGAAAACCCCATAAACGAAAGCGCAAAAAGCCCGGTTATGATAAATGCGATGGGCATTCCCCTGAAGGGTGTGGGGACATTCGCGAGTTCAAGCCTTTCACGTACCGATGCCATCAGGAAAAGGGCCAGCAAAAAACCGACGCCCGCCCCCAGGGAGAGCATCAAGCTTTCGAACATGTCATAGTCGTTGGCGGCAAGCATGAGCGGTACGGCCAGTATGATGCAACTTGAAATCACCAGCACGAGATAAACCCCGAATGATTTAAACAGGGCCGGGTTCACCTTTCTCAGGACCGTGTCTATCCCCTGGACCGTCAGGGAGACCAGGCCGATAAAAACAATGACCTGCAAAAAATCAAGGTGATACGGCTTTAAAACAAACCTGTAGAGAAACCATGACAGCATGGACGCGAAAACAATGACTATTGTGAAGGTGATTCCCATTCCCACGGCCGTTGATTTTTTTTGCGATACTCCCAAAAAAACGCAAAGACCCAGATACTTTACGAAAACAAAATTTTGGATAAGCACGGCCCCTAAAAAAACGGAAAAAAGATGCGCAAGGTAGTTTTTCCTTAATGTAACGGTTGCCGTGCCCTGGGATCTTCCATCCGCAATGATCTGTTTGAGGGTCAGGCAATGGGGAACCTCCCTGTTCAGGGGGTCTTTAAAGGTAAAAACCAGGCTTGTTTTATCAAGGGAAAGGGTTGAATCCTCGATTTCAAGCATGATGTCCGGGTCGGGTTTTTCATTGACTGTAAAGTTGGAGATGTCGTTTGCCCAAACGTCGCTCACCGGCCCGGCAAAGGTGACGATGATCTGCCGGTCCCCCTTAAAGGCGGAGTTCCTTATAAAGCGATCTCCTGCCCGGCACTTCCCGGAAAGCACGCAAATCATCATGACAATCAATAGAAAAGATATCTTAAAACTCCTCCTCATAGCCCGGCCCCTGATGCGGCTGATCCCCTTGATGTTGATTTTTTGCGGTTGTAAACGGTTTCCATGTGGTTGAAAGCAGCGGTCATAAAACCGATAGTGAAAAACCCGGCCGCCGGAAGGGCAAAGAAAAACATTGGACGGAATCCAAGGATGTTGTATCCTAAAAGCGTTCCCATTCCCAGGAGTTCCCTGACCCCTCCGACAACCACCATTCCGAGCAAAAATCCGCATCCCATTCCCAATGCGTCGATACAGGAGGGGAACAGCCTGTTCCTGGCCGCGAAAACATCCAGGCGGCATGTGATAAAGCAGAAAACCACGATAAGCCTGACGAATATGCCTAGAGATTTGTAGGCTGTTGGAAAAAACGCCGCGAGAACAAGATCTATAACCGTAACCCATGTTGCAATGGTCAGTGTGTAGGTGGGAATGCGAATTCGCGGATGTATGTGATTCCTGATCAATGAAATGGTGCAGCTTGAAAAAACCTGGACGAACAGCACCGCGATTCCGAGCAGAATGCCGTTCATCACTGTCGTGCTGATTCCCACGGCCGGACACATGCTCAACGCCAGACGGAAGATCGGGTTTTCATTCAATATTCCGTTGATGAACAATTCCCTGTTTGTTCTGCTTGATGAGGACAATGCACACCCCTTGTTCTTTTAAAAGGTTGCGGGAATTTTGTTTTCCGAAATCACCCTGTCCAGTATCCTGATTCTGTAGATGAATTTCTTTACTATGTTTTTTATTCCACGGGTCACGGCCCTGCTGGAGATGGTCGCCCCGGTCAGTGCGTGGATATCGCTGTTTTGATATTTTTTTTCTATTTCAGCAAGATCCGCATTGGAATAAATCTCTTCCGGTTTTTTTGCCTCAAGGTAGATTTTATACTCTTTGGAAAGCGGTTGCTTGATCACCTTCAGATACTTGAGATGGTCGAGATCTCTTCCCTTGAACTGGTTTTTAAAGTATACTTGCTCGATCTCGCCGCCCAGTCCGGGATCTTCACTGTGTTCGAGAATCTCCAGGCCGAGAATCCTGAACCCGGAATCCAGTGCGGGCATGACATGGATAAACCCCTTAAAGCCTGGAAACTTGCCGGCAAGCAGGTACGCGGTTCTCCTGCCCCCAAGGGTGGCGATAACGGCGGTGTCCGCGTAGGTAACGATCTCCCCGTCCAGGGCCTTTTCCAGGGCCTGTTTTCGATCTTGTTCGTTCAGTGCTTTTTCAGGCTGAATATCGATCTTGTAACGGCCTGCAAGCCGACCTTGAAGATCGATGACCAGCAACGCGCAGCCTTCATCGCCTTCGCGCTTAACCGGAAGCATGTATCCCAGGCAAGTGCAATCTCCGTTTTCGATGATATAGCGATGGATATGGTTGAACCTGAGATCAGGGGGAACAACCTTGTCATATCCTAAAAGTTTTGTCATGGTTTGTTGAACGTCAAGGTACTGGTTATGCTTTTTGGCCTTTGCGGTTATGACATACACCCCTCCAAGCACAACACCGGCAAACAAACAGGAGATGGTCAGTCCGATGATGATTTTTACGATCTCCTTCATGAAACCCTCGTCCCGAAGCGTTTAGGCTTGAACCAGCGGTCAAGCGTAGGGGTCAACGGGTTCATCAGGAGAACCGCGTAGCAGACCCCTTCCGGGTATCCTCCCCTCAAGCGGATCAGAACCGTAAGCGCGCCGATTCCAACTCCGAATATAATTTTACCTGTTCTGTTGTTCGGAGAGGTAACGTAATCCGTGGCCATGAAAAAAGCCCCGAGCATTGCTCCGCCGGAAAGAATCGCAAGCAAGGGAGGGCCGGAGAACATGGCTTCTCCGCCAAATACCCAGGTGAAAAAGCCAATGGACCCGAGGACCGAAACCGGAATGTGCCAGGTAACATAACCCTTGAACAGCAGGAACAATCCCCCGGCCAGAATAAGCAGGGCCGAGGTCTCTCCAATGCATCCGGGCTGGATGCCGAGAAAAAAATCATGGCGGATCGATGATAAAGGGCCGAATTTTTCCACAAGACCGGAGATCCCGTAATGTTTCATCACATAGAGCGGAGTTGCGGTGGATATTGCGTCAACCCTCGAGGGAAACACCCATGCGCTGGTCATTGCAACCGGATAGCCTGCCATGAGAAACGCCCTTCCGATCAGGGCGGGATTGAAGATGTTGAACCCAATCCCTCCCATAAGAATTTTTGTAACGAAAATCGCCATGAACGCACCCGGAATCGGCATCCATAAGGGAACCCCGGGTGGAATGACGTATGCCAGAAGCATGCCGGTAATCACGGCACTACCGTCCCTTATCCTCACCGGCTTTCGTAAAAGCCTTTGGGAAACAGCCTCGGTGGTTACGCATGACCCCACACCGATCATGGTGATGAGCAGGGACCGTAATCCGAAGATCATAACCGACAGAATCAGCGGAGGAAGAAGACATGCAACCACCGTCCACATGATTTTTTCAACGCTTTCGCCGGATTTGACATGGGGTGAAACCGACACGCTCAGATCGGACAATTCCGAGGCCGCTTCAGATTTTGTTTTAATCAGAGTTGTCATGGCTGTTTTTTCTTTGATTCCCTTTGAGCGAATCGATGTTTCAGCTTGGCAAGCTTCACAAATTGCACCAACGGCCGCTTTGCGGGACATACAAACGCGCAGCTGCCGCACTCGATACACGCATTCATGCCGAACTGTTCGGTTTCATTCCAGCGGCCCGCCTCAAGGTAAAGCCCGATCATGTTCGGCTCCACTCCCATTGGACAGGCATCCAGGCAAAACCCGCACCTGATGCAAGGTCCGTAATCCCTGGTATCGATCTCATCCCTGGCCAGGAAGATCACCCCTGATGTGGTTTTGGTGATCGGAATATCCAGGCTTGAAACCGCTGCTCCCATCATGGGGCCGCCTACAACTACCCTGGCGAGATTCGGCTTGACCCCTCCAAGATAGTTCACGATATCGGTCAGGCTGGTTCCGATTTTTACCTGTAGATTGGCCGGACGGCCGATCCCCCTTCCCGATATGGTGATGGTCTTTTCGTAAAGGGGTTTTCCCAGTACCACGGCCTGGTATACGGCCCGGGTTGTTCCAACGTTCTGAACAATCACACCGACATCCAACGAACGTCCGAATTCCGGCACCTGTTTGCCGGTGATGCTTTGGATCAACTGCTTTGCAGATCCTTGGGGATATTTTACCCTCAGGGGTTGAACGGTAATCTTGAAACCAAGACTTGAACTGTTTTGCGAAATCGCTGTTTTCAGGGCTTGAACAGCATCCGGCTTATTGTCCTCCACCCCGATCACGCATGAATCAATTCCTAAAACGGTCAAGAGGATCATTGCTCCCTCAACCACCTCATCGCCATGCTCCACCATGATTCGATGGTCGCAGGTCAGGTAGGGTTCGCATTCCGCGCCGTTTAAGATCAGGGTTTCCATTTTAACATCCGGTTTTATCGCCACCTTTGCATGCGTGGGAAACCCCGCGCCGCCCAAGCCCACGATTCCGGCATTTGTGATCTTTGCAACCAGCTCCTCCCTTGAAAGGCGGGTCCAGTCGATTGAAGAGTAAACAGCGGGTTTTGCCTCCGGGTCGGTGGCGAGAACTATCGCGGGTGCTTTCCCCTCTACCGGATGCGGGACGTCCATGACCCCTTCCACTGTTCCGTCAACGCTTGCATGAAGGTTTGCGCCCAATTTTTTTCCAATGGAACCAATAAGCTCACCTTCTGAAACACGCTCCTTTTTATTAACCAGAAGCTGATAAATAGCGCCCGGATGTCGGGCCGTGAAGAGGAACTCCTCGTTTATCGGAGGGAGCTGTTTTTTTTTAACGGCAAACCCGCATGGTTCCCCGATGTGCTGCTTTAAAAAAAGGGAGACCCTTGCCGGCAGGGGCATAACCTCCACCGGAAGATTTTTTGTAAGGTGTTTTTCCTCTTTGGGATGGATACCACCCCTGGGAAATGTCGCGGATCTTTTCATGAACTTAGCGCCCTTCGGGCGGACTTTCCCTAACAGTTTGATATAGTTGTCAATAAAATGGAAATTCCTATACTATAGTCCTAAGATACTGAAAACTTACATTCCTGAATTCCCAGTGCTTGTAAGGCTCCGACATATAGTAGAGACGCCATGCATGGCGTCTCTACCATGATTGATTTCTATATCGGATAACTATATTAAATTAAAATCTATCCGACAAGATTCTTTTCAAGTAAGTTTAGGCCATACGCTTCCCTGGTTTGGCTTGAAATGGTTTCAGGCCTTCCAAACTGCAATGCATTGGTCGGGCATGCGGCAACACAGGCCGGAATTTTGCCCTCATCAATTCGGTCCATGCACATGTCGCATTTGATCACCTTTCCGGTTTTTGAATTCCACTGCGGAATCTTCCACGGACAGGCCAGGATGCATGCCTTGCATCCAACGCATAGCTCTTCAACGATGTATATGATCCCGTCTTTCTCCCTTCTCCGAATTGCTCCGGTCGGGCATGCGTTGACGCACCAGGCGTTCTCGCATTGAAAGCAGGGAATGAACACCGATGACATCTTTGGGACCCCGTTGACGAGCTTCGGGCCCATGATAACGAGCTGTCCGAGGTTTGCTCCGCGCGGGACATTGTTCTTTACCTTGCACTGGACCTCGCAGGCATGGCATGCAATGCACTTTTCAGGATCGGTATAGATACAATAATCTCCCATAATAATTCCTTAATCGACCGAATCTTTAAACGGTTTCTCAACTTTGCTCACCTTTAGGGGGGCTCATGTTGGGTTTCAGGGTCTTTTTTATTATAGTGTTACGACATTGAAAACTTACATTCTTGAATTCCCAGTGTTTGTAAGGCGCCAACATATAGTAGAGACGCCATGCATGGCGTCTCTACCATGATTGATTTCTATATCAGATAACTATAGATACCATAGTAAGTATTTGAATCAACGGTTCCGTCCCCTTTTTAGAATCCTGGAAATTGCCTTGAGCAGTAATTAATCCATTTGTGGTTTTGCTCGACAATGATAAGGCATTCCACCCGATCCAACGAATTGACCAGCTTCAGACCTTTTGCATGTCCGAGAACCATAACGGCGGTGGCCAGTCCGTCCGCGAATGCACATGAATCCGCCATGATCGTAACACCCACAACACCTTTATCTACGGGATATCCTGTTCTTGGGTCTATTATATGGGAGTAAGGCTTTCCATCAATCTCAAAAAAATTCCTGTAGTCGCCACTTGTCGCCAGGGCCTTATTTGAAAGCGGTACAACTTTGTATACCTGGTCCAAAACAGCATCCTTTGAAGGGGTGTTGATTCCCACGTTCCAGTTTTTGCCGTCCTTTCCTCGGCCTGAGGCATATACCTCCCCTCCGATCTCCACTAAAAAATTGTCCGTGCCGTTTTCTTTGATGAGCCGCGCAACCTCATCAACGGCATAACCCTTGGCAATGGAGGCAAGATCAAGGGAGATGGAGGGAATCTTTTTTCTAAGATATTTTTTTTCTGAAATTTCAATATTGTTAAAACCGATTTGCGTTAAAACGCTTTTGATTTTTTCCTTTTCAGGAATTGCTTTTTGTTTTTTTCTACGGCCAAATCCCCATAAATTCACAAGGGGATTGACTGTTCCGTCCCATGCGCCGCCTGTAAGTTTGTACAACTCTTGGGCAATGGTCATAACATGAAAAAAATCGTCTGAAATGCGAATTCTTTCTCCAATGGCGTGATTGGTATTGAATCCGCTTATCTCACTGTTGTCTATAAAAGTTGACATGCTTATATTGATCTCTTCAAGACGCAGATCAATCTTTCTTTTGAGGTCTTTCGGTTTTTGCAAAAATTTTGTAACTGTCTTTATATGATACCATGTTCCCATGGTTCTTCCAGAGTAGGAGGTCTCCGTCTTAAAAAAAGCGTGAGCAAGAAACAAAATCAACAGAAGGGTCAATATGATTTTGATATATGTTTTCATCGTTTGGAACCTGTTAATTTTCGCGCTGCGTCCTTTATAGCTGATTTTACTTTTGCATCTAATTTGTCCATCTGCTATCTAATCCACATTAAACAATATGGAAACAACAAATACAATCATCTGTTTTCTTAGAGATAGCATTAATCATTAAAAATGATAACCTATTTTTTAGGTCATGTTTTCAACATTATTTAATGTTCCCGTGTTTATCTGAATTTTTTTCTTAATTTTTTAAGCATAAACACTCGATGATCCAGTTTTTTCCTCTTGATTTTTTCGATCGTCGATTTTTCAAGGCATTGCACGTATTGGTTATTGATTTATACGGGCTATTCAGGAATTTAAAAGAATCTAAAAGCCTTGAAAACAGCTAATTTTACAAAGTCAACTTTTAAAAACTGGATAACCGAGTGAACAGAAAAAAAACTTACAAATGAACAATGGAACCAAATCAAAGACCATCTTCCGTCCGAAACTGGGAGAAGAGGTCATCCGGCAAAATGCAATCGTATGAAGGAGGTAAAAATGGAATTAAAAGGCAAAAAAATCATCATACTCGTGGAACAGATATTCAATGACTTTGAATTCTGGTATCCTTACTTCAGGCTCAAGGAGGCCGGTGCCGAGGTAACGGTGGTCGGGTCCGGGAGTTCCCATATGTATACCGGAAAATCAGGTACCCAGATAAAAGAGGATGCAAAGGCTTCCAAGATTTCATCATCAGACTATGACGGCATTATCATACCGGGCGGTTATGCACCGGACCACATGCGCCGTTATCCTGAAATGGTCAAGCTGGTAAAAGAGATATTCGAGGCAAAAAAAGTGGTGGCAGCCATTTGCCATGCCGGTTGGATGCTTGCTTCGGCGGACATACTCAAAGGACGCACGGCCACTTCATATATTGCCATTAAAGACGATATGGTCAACGCCGGTGCCCAATGGGTGGACCAGGAGGTCGTTGTGGATGAGAATCTGATAACAAGCAGGACCCCGGATGATCTCCCGGCCTTTATGAGGACGATTATTAACGCATTAAAATGAAACCTGAAGACTTAAACCTGTTTCGAAAGCAGCTCATTAAATGGTACACTGCAAACCATCGGCATCTGCCCTGGCGGGAAACCCATGCCCCCTACCCTGTCTGGGTGTCCAAGGTAATGCTGCAGCAGACACAGGTGAATACGGTAATTCCTTATTATCTCAAATTTTTAGATATCTTCCCGGACCTGAACGCCTTGGCGCAGGCTGATCTGCAATCGGTCCTGAAGATCTGGGAAGGGCTGGGCTATTATTCACGGGCCCGCAATCTTCACCGTGCGGCCCAAAAGTGTATGGCGGAATTTGACGGTCGTGTTCCTGACAATTTAAAATCATTCAAGCAATTACCCGGTGTGGGGGATTATATTGGCTCGGCGGTCCAGAGTATCGCTTTTAATCATCTCCATGCGGTGGTGGACGGCAATGTCAAACGGGTACTGGCCCGCCTGTTCATGGAGGGTCGGCCGGTCAATCAATCGTCTTCATACAAACACTTTAAAATACGTGCCGAAGATTTGCTGGATCGAGATATCCCCGGTATCTTCAATCAGGCCATGATGGAACTGGGCGCCCTGATCTGCAAACCGAAAACGCCCGCGTGCGCTATCTGTTCGGTTCAATCCCTTTGTATGGCCTTTGCCGCTGAAAAAACATGGCGATATCCCAAACGGCAAAAATCCCGCCCGGTTCCTGAAAAATCCGTGGTTGTCGGAATTATTTATAAAAAGGATCAGGTGTTGATAACCCGGAGAAAAAACGAGGGCCTGCTGGGAGGATTATGGGAGTTTCCGGGAGGAAAAATTAAAAAAGGTGAAACTGCAGACCAAGCCTGCATCCGTGAAATCAAGGAAGAAGTCAATCTTGATGTCAAAATCGATTCTTTTTTGACCCACATCAAACATGTGTATACCCATTTCAAGATACGGATGGATGTTTTTTGGGTAGTCCTAAACAAATAGTGGCAAAAAAGTATTCCATCACGACTCAATCCCTTTAATAGCCTGATAGAGAATCAGGAGCATCACTACATGTTGAGCACCACCAAATTCTATTCCTGAGCCATCGGCTTCAACTGCAAAAGAAAAAGTATTTGTTGTCCATGGGCATGACACCACTTCAAAAGAACAATTAGAACTCATTCTTCATAAACTTGGACTTGATCCATTTGTGTTGGCTAATACAGGCGGAGGTGGGTTGACTATTATTGAAGCATTAGAACGTGAAATAGGTGATAAAGAAGGGCAAGCAAAATTTGGAATAGTTTTATTAACACCTGATGATATGGGGTATGCTAAAGATTCAGGTGCTGAAAATGCAGAACCTAGAGCAAGACAAAATGTTGTCCTTGAAATGGGGATGTTACTATCAGCAATAGGTCGGTCAAACGTAACAATACTAAAAAAAGGTCATTTGGAGCCACCATCTGATGCACAAGGTATACTTTATATTCCTTATAATGATCATGTAAAAGAAGTTGTCCCACGCTTAGTAGATAGGCTGACTTCTGCAGGTTTCATCCTTGATCCATCTTCAATAACAAGGGCTTCGTCATAACCGGGCACTTCACGAAGATTATCGGGCCTTAGCCGGATAAAAAGAATCTACTCGCTGTTCTTTGAAAGAAGAGGAGTGTGATAAGATTGGAGATGTCAGTTGAAGTTTAGTGAACTTGTTAAACTCCTTGAGAAAAATGGTTTTAAGACTGTAAAAGAAAAAGGCTCGATAAGATATTATGGTAAGCCAGGATGGAATCGACTAATACGTGTCGATTATCATGGATCAAAAGAAGTTCCATCGGGTACCTGTCATTCAATTTTAAAAGCTGCTGGTCTTAAAAAATAAACAGGAGGTTTAAAATGATCGATTTACCTTATTCTTTAATAATCGAGGCTACGGAAGAGCCGGATTATTTTGGCTTTTATTCTCCTGATCTTGAAGGTTTTTCAGGAATAGGCCATTCTGTGGAAGATTGCATTTATAAAGCAAGATGGGGGATGAAAGAACACATTGAATTATTGAAGGATCAAAATCTTTCAATTCCTCCTGAAAATCCCGATCCAAAAATAATAATACAAAATGAAAAGAAAGAGGCAGCTTAACTTCAACTTTCAACGATCTAATAAAAAGGAATTTGTGATTCTTCCCTATGAAGATTTTTTGAAATTACAGGAAGAGCTTGCATGTTATAAGGTATTGACATTCTGTATCCATTTGGCTACAATCAGGTCATGATTGAGATTCGCAAAACTGAAGTCTACGCCAAGTGGCTCGATAGTTTGCACGACATCCATGCGCGGGCTCGTATTTTGGTACGGGTTGAGCGCTTGGCGGCTGGAAACCCAGGAGATGTCAGGCCCGTAGGTGAAGGCGTTTCAGAATTGCGGATCGATTATGGACCAGGCTATCGGGTATATTACAAAAAGTATGGGCGGGAGGTGGTAATTTTGTTGGCTGGAGGCGACAAGCGTACTCAAGCCAAAGACATCAAAACCGCCTTGCGCCTCGCACGCAACCTATAGGAGCGTATCATGACCAAAACCATCACTACTCGCTACGATGTTGCCGAACACCTTCGCACCCCGGAGGAAATGGCTGCTTATCTTGAAGCTTGCCTTGAAGAGGCAAATGGGGATGCTGCTTTCATTGCCAAGGCATTGGGCGATATTGCCCGCGCCAAGGGCATGTCTCGGGTGGCGCGTGATGCCGGCCTGTCCCGCGAAAGTCTTTATAAGGCACTCTCTGGGGAACGAAACCCCGGCTTTGCCACAATCCTAAAGGTCATAGGAGCACTGGGCTTGAAATTGCATGCTGAAGCAGTGTTGGAGGAGAGATCAACGGCCCGGCAACAGGCCCAACCGGACAGCAGGGGATAGGTTCCAACATTTCCTCGGTTCGTTTATAGCCATCAAATACCACCCTTTGTTGACATTTTGCGCCTGCTGTTCAATAAAAGCGTTTCTCATTATGGCCACTATCTTGAACAGACCTTTCCATATAACTGACATTGAACACCTATTTAGAATAAATTTGATATATGCAGCATTAAGGCATAAAGATTGATACGATTTATAATAGAAACACAATGAGGGATCATCATGAGATCAGAAGAAATTAAGCAAGAAATAAATAAGTTAGGGCTTGCTGAAAAGTTATTATTGGTAGAAGACGTATGGGATTCTATTGCGCAAAGCATTTCAGAGCTTCCTATGCCCGAATGGCAAGTAAAAGAACTTGATAAAAGGTACCATGAATATACGGAAGGCAAGCAAAATCTTCATGATTGGGAATCAGTCCATGAAGAATTAAGGAATAAATATAAATGAGGTTGCATTATACTGACAGAGCAAGAAGAGATGTTGAGTTAGCATTTGTATGGTATGAAAAACAAAGGAGAGGGCTTGGTTTTGAATTCTTGAATTGTGTTGAGGCGGCTTTACAAAACATTGGCGAATTCCCGGAAATGTATCAAATAAGTTATTCGTGCTTTCGCAGCTGTGTTATACGGAGGTTTCCTTTCTCTATCTTCTACACGATTGAAGATAGAGAAATAGTGATACATTCTGTATTCGATAATAGGCAAGATACAAAAAAGAAGCCTTGAAGCTCTTGTTCACTAATCTTTCAAACGATCAAGCCAATCTGTGTTTGCTGATTCTCACCGCCTCGGATATCAAGGCAAAAGCTGAAAAAAACCGGGATGGCTGGAAGATCCATGTTGCGGAGACGGATTGTGATCAGGCGCTGGAGATCGTCAAACAGTATTTCAGGGAGAACCCGCTTTCCGATCCTGCTTCGATCGTTTCATCGGCGGAGAACCCGCCGTCATTTTTGGGTTTGGGAGCAGCCCTTGTATTGCTGGCGTTTTACGTGGCGGCGGAGGTAAATGCCGTCCATTCAGTTTTGATTGCCGAGTTTGGATGTTCCGCAGAGGACGTGCTCAGGGGACAGTGGTATCGAACGTTGACCGCACTGATGCTTCACAAAGACATTGTCCATCTGGCCGGAAATATGGCGGCGATAACGGTGTTTACATCTGCCGTTACGGCTGCAACCGGAAGTGGGATCGGGAGTTTCATGATTCTGCTTTCGGGCATGGCCGGCAATCTGCTGAATGCCTTTTTTTACAAGAGCAACCATTTTTCAATTGGTGCTTCAACAGCAG
>JAFDHS010000254.1 GCA_019308655.1 Deltaproteobacteria bacterium | reverse complement strand
CCCCCCCCCATCCAAAAATATCAGGAAGGAAAATTGAGGAACCCAGCTTGCTCCGCCATCCATGACTGCGTAAGAACGCCGTTATGATCGAATTTGAGATCGCAAAGGAAAAAAGGGCTATCCAGAGTTTTAGCTGTCCTTCAGCCACTCGCCAAAGCGTCCCACTTCCACATCCTCCGGCAATGACCATCCCGATTCCAAAGAAAAATCCTCCGGTCATGGCACCCCACCAGAAGGTTGGAACAACATAGACGAATTCACTCCTGAACCCGTTCCACTTAAGTATTGCCGCTCCGATGGAGCCAACGATGATACTTACGGCAACCGCTTTGGTCATAGTGGCTTCACCGGTCATGAAGGGGTCCCGGAATGCCCGTACAAAGCAGAAACGGCAGCGTTGGATAACAATACCAAAAGCGGTTCCGAACAGCAGAAGTCCGCCCAGTTCGGTATAAGCAAGGCTGCTGTATAAATATGCCCAGGCGATCAGAGCTATAAAAACTGCAAATCCGACATAGGGCTGAAGGCGCTTCCAGTCAAATCGTTTTTCTATCTTTTCTGCTGAAAAGAAACCTGTTGTTTCAGGCGGGAATTTTTCCAGTTCCCAGAGAAGGTAACGAAGCCCGATATAGGAACCGATGATTAACCCGGCCATCATGGGAAACCCATTGGCTGAAAGATTGATCAGGGGGGAATAGAATGCTCCCACATTACAGCCGATGGCCAGAGAAGACCCTATCCCCATAAACAACCCACCGGCAAACCCTTTAATTATTTCTATTTTTGGGGGGATGCGCAAGGCAAACTCTTTAGCTGCAAGGGCGGAAGCGAACGCTCCCATGATAAGCCCGATGTCCATTACGGATGAAGAATAAAGAAAGGGATTGTTTGGTTTTTCAGAAAAAATGCCAAGGAGATAAAAAAGCCAGTCAGCCCAATTGCGGATTCCTCCGACAATCCCCCAGGGGCGCGACCAGGCCAGTATCAGAATAGAAAGCAGCCCTAACAGAATTCCACCTGTCAAGGGCGACGATTGCTGATTAAACAGCGATCGATAGTTTTTTTTTAGTTTTTTGTATAAAACACCGGATTCATCCATGAAAGAAACCCAATATCTTCGCTTTATTTAATAGTGAAACAAATCCAATAGATCAGGTTTTGTATTTTTCAATTTGAGTTTCAAATTCCATATCATATCATATAAATAGTTATCAACTCAAAACCCCAAAAAACACTAAAACAAAAACGTTTGCAAAAAAACAACGGACAACTAACAATTTTACTTTCAGATTAAAAGGTTAAAGAGCTTTTTTGAGCTTGCCGTCTTTTCTCACTCGCCAGAAATGATACATGATCAGAATAAAAGAGAGCCCCGGCCCCCCCAGACAGTGAAAAATATAGAATCGAAGCAGACCCGCTTCCGCCATTTGAGACCCGCCGAAGAAAATTTTCTGCAAGGCCGGACCCATTAAAGGAATTTGACCAAGGAGCTGGGATATGACCTGGGCCGCCCAGAAACTTCGGGAATCCCATCGAAGTACATAACCGGAAAAATCAAGCCCCAGTGTCAAAAGCATAAGTACCAGACCGATCAACCAGTTGAAATGTCGGGGCGGCAGATAAGCGCCGGCTGCAACCACCCGCACGGTGTGAAGCAAAACGGCAATCACCATAAGCTGCCCGGCCCAGAAATGAAATGACCGAATGAGTCGGCCGAACGGTATGACCTGATCCAAATCATGAAGCATGGCTCTAGCACTGTCGGGGGTAGGTATATAGTAGAAACAGAGGAGCAGTCCCGTCATACAAAGCGTAATGAAAAGGAAAAAAGCCGCGCCACCAAGACAAAAAGTTGAACTGATCCGGATGCGTTCCGCCGGCAAACGAGACGGATGAATATGATCGATAAAGGAATTTTGCTTCATGGCCTAAATCTGTGGCCGGCCAGTGCTGTTTTTTCCGGATGGGCCACCAGGTTTCCGTGGGGATCTAAATTCAGCATAGCAAGAGCCATGGGCTTTTCAGCCGGTCCGTTTAAAAGCCGTCCTTCACAATCAAATCGGCTGCCGTGACAGGGGCAGACAAATACCCTGCCCTCAGATTCAAACAAGGGCTTGCAGCCCAAATGGGGACAAATGGTAGTGACCGCCCAAAATCCTTTCTGATCACGGAAAAGGGCTACCCGTTCCCGGGTGACTGCCGTGCCTACCGGATAATCTTCAGGCGGGCTAAAACAAACCGGTCCCAAACCGGGGTCGTTTTGGGAATAGGATAGGAAACGGCCGATTATCCAGATCATGCCGGTAAGGACAAGCCCTAAAAGGCTCCATCCCAGTGTCACAAAAAACTTTCGGCGTCCAGCCGACAGGTTGGTGGACTTGTTTTTATTTTTCATAAATATAAATACTATAGCAAAAGTAATCCGGTATATGATACAAAGGAAATCCCAAATAACAAATTTCAAATAACAAATAAATTCCAATGGACAAAATTCCAAATTCCAAACGACTAACCAAAGATAGACATTTGAGATTTGGGATTTTCCTGGAGTTTGGATATTGTGTTTTGTGATTTATTTGAAATTTGGTGCTTGAGATTTGTGATTTTAACTTGATGGTAACTACCTCAGGTCTCTTAACTCTAAAATTAGGGGATATTATGTCAAAAAAAACAAATTCACCTGCCATGCCTTCGGGACCCAAAAGACGCGTTACCC
>JAFDHS010000253.1 GCA_019308655.1 Deltaproteobacteria bacterium | reverse complement strand
GATCGTATCCTTCCGCCCTACTGGAGTAAAACAAATCCCATCGATATTGTCGGACAACTTGACAACACCATTCCGTTAGTACTTCTGGAAGAATTACTCAAATGGGAGGGGTGTGATGCAGTGATCAATTTGGGAATATTGGGCAGAAGACTCATGCTGGAACGCATTGCAGACTCGGTCCTGGAATCCGACCCGTCTTACCCTCTTGAGGCTCTCGAAAATATCAGGAAAGAGTATCGTGATTTTGAAACGCTTTATATTGAACAGAGCGTCAGGCTGATGGAAAAATACAACAAACCGGTACTGGGTGTCAGCATGCTCACCGAAGAAGAAGACAAGACCGTCAACAGGGTTGAAGGTACGGAACTTAAAGGCGTTTTCTTTCCCACCCCGGAAAGAGCGGTTAAAGCTTTTGCCAAAATGTATGAATACAGCCGATTTGTGTCTTGAGACCCAGATCCGGACAAAGGGGAAAAGTCAAATGTATTACCAGTCAATTGGAAAATAATCCTTCAAAAACTTACCACACCAGTGTTTACCGGTATTGATACCATCAAAAAATGGATCACATATCCGTGCTGCACCATCAACGATATCTAAAGGAGGCTGGAAATCATGCAGATCGTTTTTGAGTTTCGATAGTTGTGCCGGGTCTTCATCGGTTACCCAGCCGGTATCCACTGCATTCATGAAAATACCATGATTTGCAAACTCACGGGCCGAAGTATGGGTCAACATATTGAGTGCAGCTTTTGCCATATTGGTATGGGGGTGACGCTCTCCTTTTTTAAAACGCATAAATTTGCCTTCCATAGCAGAGACATTAACAATATGTTTTTGACCCGTGTTGTCTTTTTTCATTAAAGGTGCAAGTTTATTACATAATACAAAGGGTGCGATTGCGTTAATAAGCTGTATTTCAAGCATTTCCGCAGTCTGAATTTCACCGAGTTTAAGCCGCCAGCTGTTGGTGGTCCTTAAATCAACCTGCTGCAGGTCAACATCCAATTCTCCCTTGGGAAAAACAGTATCCGTAGGTAACGTATTGTCATAAACATAGGGTATTTGAGATAGTTGTGCAGATTCTCTTAATCCTATTCCCGGTAGTTTCCCATGCCAGGTAACAGGGAGAGCAGGTTCTGATTCCGGATTGGGTATAGCAAAAGCGTTTAATTTGTCAGTACATATTTGATAGTTCATCATCAGCTTTTGGACATTCTCAGGGAGTTCATGCAACGGTTTAGTCTCATTATGCATCAAATGAGCATAAAATCCTGGCGGACGGCGCACTGTTTGGGCAGCATTATTGATTAAAATGTCTAGTTTCGCAAAGGTCTGTTCAATATGACTGCAAAAAATCTCAACACTGGGTGTATGCCTTAAATCCAGTCCATAAATGTGTAATCGGTTTTCCCATTCGTTAAAATCCTTTTCCTTAGAGTACCTTAATGCCGAATCTATAGGAAAACGGGTAGTTGCAATCACCGTAGCACCGGACCTTAACATCATTAATGTTGCCTGATAACCAATTTTCAAACGTGATCCGGTTATCAACGCAACCTGCCCCTTTAAATCTGCGGTCTGGAAACGTTTTTGATAGTTTAGTTCTGCACAACCGGGACACATAGTGTCATAAAAAAAGTGCATTTGGGTAAACTCAGCTTTACAAACATAACAATTTCGGGGTGACTGTAATACCAAATTCCCCTTTGTAGATTCAGTGCTATCTGAAAGTTGTAAGGGAGCCGAAAATACTGCAGCTTCCCTGGCTATACGAATCCCGGTTGCAGCTCTTGCCTTTCGTTCTGCAGAAACAATCTGTTGTCTCTTTATTTTACGAATGGCTTTATTGCGTTGTTTTAACTGATGACAATCGGGTCTGGATAGCTGCCCCGCAATTTTTATTAGTTCTATTTGCTTTTCTTTTGGTAATACTACAAAATCTTCACTATTATTTACCATATGAGTAAGCATACTAATACAATGATCTATTTCTTTTGTTGTATAGCACTGGTTTTGTTCTATATCCACGCTTTATTCCTTACTCTGTATTTAATTAGAAGCTGCTGATTTTATCAGCAATACGTTTTCGGTCCTTTTTAGGAATCTTCTTGAGTGCCTTTGCCGCCGATCTTTTGACTTCAATCCTGTAACTCAAAGATCGAGATCCTTTTTCAACTCTTCCCAAGGTATTGGTTTGCCCGGCTCATTTTTGGCTTTCCAGGCATCATCGATATCTATCCGGTCCTCTAACTCTTGCAATAATTTGAGATCATTCATTGAAACAAGCGCAGCAACAGATTCACCGTGACGGGTTAATATAAACGATTCATTACCGAATGCAACCCGGTTAATGATATTTGCAAACTTTTTCCTCGCATCAGCGGTAGTGATTTTATTAAGCATTATAAATACCTCAAATGTATAACATGTTTAATTTGTACATAAAATACATATTGACCAGTTGTTTGTCAATAGACCCAATTTCGTAAAATAAAAATTCCCGGGAAATTCACATCTGCCAAAGCAAAGGAAATCAAACAAGTGTAACCTTTTTGCATAATGGATAATCATTTTATCATAATATCAGAATGGTCAGATTTGAGGTTGGCTGTTGCACTCCGGCTTTCTTCAGACGGAACCTCACGACCCTTGTCTTCGGCTAATACTTTTGTTAATGTTATATGCATTAACAGGATTCACGTATAGGGGACTTTCACCCCAGAAGTTACGCCCACAAAAGGGTCAAACAAACGGCGAGAAATGCTGATAGCCTGACCGTCAGGTTTTTTGACGCCGCTGGTTACCTTCAAGGCTATAAACTTGAATTATGGGAAAATACAAAAAATTAATCTTTCAAATATTACGTGGAACGAGCGACGCAAATATCGCATTCTCTGATTTAATCAACTTATTGAAATACTTTGGATTTGAAATGCGGATCAAAGGGAGTCA
>JAFDHS010000004.1 GCA_019308655.1 Deltaproteobacteria bacterium | reverse complement strand
GCGTGCCATCCCGGAACAGTGATGGATCATCACCGGTCCCGGTCAATGCCCTGGAATAATTTTGCGCAGACCCATGGAGGATCGAACTTTCCTTAAGAGGGGAGTAATTTCTGAACAATGCATGGAGAACATCCCGATTGTTATCCAGAAGCGCAGTCAGACTGACGCCGGGACGGTCCAGAACACTAAGGGGCTGAGACCTTGCCTGGTTTACCATGGTCAACACCTGGAGTTCGGATTTAAGCAGGGAAGATCCAAAACAGATGGTGACAAAATAGGCATTTTGCCTGCCACCATCAAACAGCTGCACCCCGCTCCTCACAGAAACTCCGACACGATCAAAATCAGTACCAAGAAGATTCAACGGCCCGACTCTCTCCGGGTTCAGCTCCTGTTTCAGCAGGTTTTCAACAATTATCCGAAAGGCTGTTTCTATTGGCATAAAATTTAAAAAACTAACCGCTGCACCTGTCTCTCCAGTTCTGACATAATCATGTTGCGGGGATATTTCAGGCTCGGGAATCTCCCCGTCCAGGCTGTTGCGGGCCTCAGCCCTGGAACTTAAGAAATCATCCATGACACAGGGCTCATAGGAAGCCTTGAGCCAGGGAAGCGTCTCTGCAAGAACCGCCCGGTCATACCCCAAAGCCTCTGCACCGGCAAAAGGATCAAGCCTTATTTCATTGATCAGTTCAAGAAAATACGCCAGGTCTTCCTCTGTGTCCGAAGCCAGAGAGACAAAAGGCACAAAAAAAGATCCGGCAAGAAAAAAGATGCACACATAAACTTTTATTTTTTTTAACATGACCATAACATAAATTTTCAGCAATAAGTGTGCCATCCAATCAAGCCTAATCCGGATAAACCGGAAAAGTGAGCTAAAGTTAATGAGTCGCTTTGCTCCGTCTTTTTTATATAAGATTGATAGAATGCCTCTTTTAAGACGTGTCACCGACACGTCTCTACAAACCTTTAGCTCACTTCACACTTCTTTAAATTCTTAATTTTTTTGACATAAAATACACGAATTTTAGTATTAAGATACTAAAAACCGGGGGTTGAAAATTTTACCCCTGTTCATATCTGACCAGAACTTGTCCGATTTAAACAGAGCCCCCTTACCATGTCATTTTTATTAAAACACCGGCATTAAACGATTTGCCCTCTTTTACAGAGTACAGCCCCGGTGTTTCATAATGTTCATCCCAAAGATTTTCTACGAAAAAATCAATACAAAAAGGAAAAACATCATTGATTTTCAAGTGCATATCCATCAGCCAGACGTCAGGACACTCTATTGTTATCTTCTCGGCAGGAGCCGCCTCCGGTTTATACAGATAGTGTAACTGCGCTTCAGAGATATAGTGAAGCTCCGGGACAAAGGCAATGTTCTTTGTCAGGTTCCAGTTCAAGGCGAAATTGACCATGGTGTCGGTGCCGATATCGTACGCATAGTTAAGGACTTGGAAGTAATCCCGAACTTTTCCATCTCTATCCACATAAGCGTAATCCCAGTAAAGATAGGTCTCGTCAGGCCCGCTGTTGTTGAGGATAGTGATATTCCCGGAAACGGAGAGGGCTTCCGTTATCCTGAACTCACCCTCCAGCTCCGCACCATAAATGGTCTGGCTGTTGGACGTGGAAAGTCCGCCGCTTGTATAACGATCATCGATAACATGATTATCGATTTCGTTTCTGAAAAGGGTTAATGACACTTTTCTCTCTTTCTCCGGCTTCCAGGCAATTTGGACATTAGTGCTATCTATCCGTTCAAGCCGGGTGGCGGCCTTTTCCTTCACCTGCTGTGCAAAAGGGGTTCGATAGGCTGTTCCGTAGATGGTCTTCAGGATCAGATCCGGGGAAAAATTCCAGGCGGCTCCCAGGCTGTAACTGATCTTATCCTCAAACCGATCATGGTCATCGTTTCTTAACCCCGCCCAGAGTTCTAAATTTGTAAACCTGTGCCTGTACTGGCCAAACACGGAGGTAAGACGGTTCTCATAATCCTTTGTTTCAAACAGCGGAAGCACATCGGTATCCAGCAGAAGCACATCGGTATTTTCTTCATCCAGATAATCCGGCATAAAATTTTTCCACACAAGGATATCATCGAACTCCGTCTTTCTCCAGGAGGCCCCGGCCGTCAAAAGCCCATGGGAGACAAACAATGCCTGGTCATAGATCAGCTCGGCATAGAGTGAACTCTCCGACTGGTCAAACTCTTTATCAATGATGGTCTGGTCGAGTCCTGTTTTTGTGTAATACCCTGTGAACCTGATGCCGGAATCAATATCCGTCTCCTTAGACAGCTCAATTTTAAAGGTCCGGGTCGGCGCGGACCGCTCCTCTTTCCAGATCAAGTCTCCTGGCCGGTCTGAAACGGAATAGACCCTGGTGTTGTCGGACAATCTTGCAGACAGGGTAAGCCGGTTTTCCAGGGAAAAACCGGCAAAGAGCTCAATATACTCCGAATTTCCCGGCGTGTCCCGGCCAAACCGATGATCCGGATCAACAGGGGGATCGACATCGTTCCAGAAACCGACCACATTAAAAGATCTGTCATCCTCGGCTGCTGATCGTGCAGAAACCGAGACAAAGGAGTTCCAGCGGCCATGGTCTGTTCCATAATTAAGATAAGCAGATATGGCCTCATCCAGAGAGGATATCCCGACACCTGTCTCAAATCCCTGGAGATCCTTTCCGGTCATGGGAACTGCATTGACAACCCCGGCAAAGGCGTCCGGCCCCCAGAGCACAGACCCTGCCCCCCGAACAATCTCGATTCTTTTTATCGAGGCCAGGGAGAGTTCATTGTCTATATAATGATCAGACTTATGGGCTCCCGACCCCACGGGCACGGTATCATGCAGGAAAAGCACTGAATCTGAAACTCCCCTGAGATAGAGGACGCTTCCCCGCTCCCTTTTGTTTATATAAAAACCAGCCGATTTACCAAGTAGATCAGCAATGGTCGCCTCTCCTGCGTTATCAATATCCTCCCTGGTAATAACATCTGCTATGGCAGGAGCTTTCCAGGCGGCCTCTTCCCTTCGTGACGCTATGGAAAGGATCTCAAGGTCCTCCCCGACAAATATCAGCATTGTATCGGAAGCCTGGAGCAATGATGCATGAAACAGAAACAACCCTATCAAAAATAAATAGATTTTTCTGGAAAAAATCAACATTATTCTATTTTCAGTTTCCCCCATTTATCCACGCAGCCCGTTGTTCCCATGGCCGGATGCTTATCCACCGGTTATGCATCATTGTCTGTTTGTTGCCCATTGCCACCCTCAATGTTTTTTAAAAGCACCCTGAACTTTGCCCTGCTCAATCCCAACAGTTTTGCAGCAGAGGTCTGATTGTTTCCTGCTGCATTCAATGCCTGCTTAACAAGACTCCACTGCACCTCGTGCAGATGGATTCCCTGGGGAGGCAGCTTTACAATGTTGATCACCCGCTTAACCGGCTGAGCCACTTTTAAAAATGAGAATGTATCCGATGTAATCCTGCCTGTCTTTCTTGTAAGGATCACTCCTCTTTCAATGACATTGGCAAGTTCCCGGACATTGCCCGGCCAGGGATATTCCAGGAGCTTCCGGTATGCTCCGTCAGTAATTTCATGGTTCTCGGCACAGGTAATTTTTTTCAGAAAGTGCTTTGCCAGGAGAACAATATCCTCCCGTCTCTTGCGCAACGGAGGAAGTTCAATGGGAAAGACATTGATCCTGAAAAAAAGATCCTGACGGAATTTTCCCTGGTTCACCATCGCCTCAAGACTTCTGTTGGTTGCACATACCACCCGCACGTCAACCGGAATTTCCTGGTTTCCCCCAACCCTCTGGAACCGTCCCTCCTGGAGCGCTCTGAGCAGCTTGCCCTGGGATTCCAAAGGCAGATCTCCAATCTCATCCAGAAACAGGGTCCCCCCGGTGGCAAACTCAAACTTGCCCTTGCTCCTTGCGCCGGCACCTGTAAACGCTCCTTTTTCATAACCAAAAAGTTCCGACTCAACAAGATTGAGGGAGATTGCAGCACAGTTCACGGGAACAAACCGGTACCCGTTTCGATTACTCTTTCTGTGAATATACCTGGCAATGAGCTCTTTGCCGGTGCCGGATTCACCGGTTATGAGAACAGCCGTATTAACGGAAGCCACACTCTCCGCCAGTTCAATAACCTCCCCCATTTTTTTGGATTGCATGATAATATCATGATTGTTATCCGCTTTTTGAAGCTCCTGTTTCATCTCCCGGTTTTCAGTGATCAGGCGTGAAAGCTTCAACGTTCTCTGTACGGCGATTAAAATCCGCTTTTCATCAAAGGGCTTTGTTATATAATCAACCCCCCCCTGACGCATCATTTCAACTGCTGACTCAATGGTTGCAAAGGCTGTTATAAAGACCACGGGGGTAAGTATTTTCTCATTTTTCATCCGGGTAATCAGCTCTCTTCCATCCATTTCAGGCATTTTTATGTCTGAAATGACCATATCATAGGTATCGGAATAAAGCTTTGCCAGCGCCTGGTTTCCATTCCCTGCCTGATCCGTCACAAATCCCTTTCTCTCAAGCATCATTGAGAGAAGGTTTCTTATTTTCTCTTCATCATCAACTATGAGTATGTTGGCCATTTGCTTAGTCTTTTTTAGTATCTTAATTCTGAATTTCGTGTTTTTTATGCCAAAAAAATCTGAATTTAAAAAAGTATGAAGTGAGCTAAAGTGCCTAAAGTTGAGGTATTCTGTCAATTTTATATAAAAAAGACGGAGCGAAGCGACTCATCAACTTTAGCTCACTTCAAACTTTAGATCACTTTAGCTCACTTTTCCGGTTTATCCGGGTTAGGCTTTTAGGTTTCAGGTTCAGTCTTCGCAGCTACCGGAATCGTTATACAAAAGCTTGCCCCGCCATCTTCTGAATTCCCGGCTGAAATCTTTCCTGCATGGGCTTTGACAACCTGATCTGCAAAGACAAGCCCAAGGCCTGTACCCTTTGCCTTCATTGTATAAAACGGCTCAAAAATTCTATCAGCCGTATCCGGATCAATACCAGGGCCTTGGTCCCTGACACAGACCCTCCAGTCCGTTTCACTGATCTTTACGGAGATAAAAACCTTTCCCATATCCGGCCCCGCTTCCAGGGCATTTCGGATAACATTGCTCAAGGCTCTGGAAAAACGGTCGGAATCAGCCTCTGCAAAACAAGGCTCAGAAGGTATTGACGTAATAAGCTTTCGTTTATCTGAAGCATACTGAATCTCAAATCCTGCAACGACCTGTTCCACCAGAGCGTTGAGATCCGTTAACGCAAAATTGGGTTTGTCCGGCCTGGAAAAGATCAAAAAGCTCTCAATCAAATCATTGAGCCGGACCACTTCCTCTTCAGCATAATTTACAAATAGATTATCATCCGGAATCGCAAAATCTTCTTTAAGCATCTCCAAAGAGCTTTTCATAATTGCCAGGGGATTTTTCACTTCATGGGCGATCATCATGGAAAACTTGCCGACCTCAGCCAGAGCCTCCTGCCTGGCCATTTTTTCATGGGCACTGATCAGCGCCTTTCTGCCATCCTCTATGGAATCAAGCATTTCATTAAATGCATGGGCAAGCTTTCTGGTTTCAGGAATGGATCCTGAAATCGCCCTTACAGAGATATCTCCATTGGAAACCTTTTTTGCAACGCCGGCCAGGGATATCACAGGGGAGACAAGGGAACGGGATATAAAAAAGAATATAGCGCAGAAAATTCCCGCCAGTACCATTGCAGCCACAACGAATCTGAGCTTCATCGCCTGTAAGAGATCATTGATTCCCTCTCTTGTATATTGAATCCTCACAAGGCCGATCTCCTGTCTTTCACCGGAGAACTTGCCACCTGGATTTAACCCCGGATTCAGATTTTCAGTTTCACTTAAAACAACCGGCTTTTCTACTGTTTCAAAAGGAGCGGACAAATTCCCTGCCTCCTTTACAAGTATTTTGCCGACACTGTTTTCAATCTCAACCGCTGCAATATCCTTTTCATTCAGCAGACTGATTGCCAGGCCCTTAAGAAGCTCCTTTTCGCCTATGAGGATGCCGAGTTCAGCATTAATTGCAAGATTCGCCGCCATATAATCAATGCGCTGCTCAAACCTTAAGGCAACAAATCTGTTTATCATTCCAAGGCCAAAATATCCCAGGGTAAATGTTGAAGCGCTGATGAGAACCACAGCCGCAATCAGCAGTCTTTGATGAATCCCTATTGTTTTAAAAAGATTCATATTCTATTCCGCAACCCTGATACCCAACTTTTTTGTCATCCTGAAATTAATCTTTTTATGAAATACCGGCGGCGTGTCATTGCAGAAACCGTTTTCAAGATAAGTATTTACCCTTTCAACCGTCTGAATTCCAATGGTTTTATAATCAAATTCAAAGGAAAAAAATGCCCCGGAACTGATAAAAAAAGGATTATACCCTATCACCCCTTTATTATGGTATAATCCCTGTTTGATAATGTACTGAACAATTTTTACAGAAATTACGGTCTCATCCGGAATCAACCAGATGCAGTCAATCCGGTTCCAGTTTTTCTGCAAAACCTCCGGTATCATTTCTTTTGAATCAACAGACAGAGGAATAATTTTTTTTCCTTTTTGCCCGGCCGCTGTTAACGCCTTTTCATAAAAGCCTTTGTTATATCTGCTGTCAAACAGCAGCCCTATATTTTCAAGTTCCGGAAAGGTTCGGGTAATTTCTCTTATCTGGACGGACACCGGTATTCTCAGTGAAATACCGCATCCGCGGGGACTATCCTGACTAAATTCTTCAGGGTTTAAAACAGCGGTGTATATTTTCCCCCCCGAACACAAGCCATCCATAGCCCATACAAGAACGCCGGCTTCAGGCCCGATTGCCACACACAGGGCATACCCGTTTTCAAGCACTTCATCTCTTATATAGTCTGAATTATTCTCGGAATCCGACAGAAAATAAATTTCTGTTTTTACGGATCTGTTCTGCTCGAGCCGTTTAACCATGGCGTCAAGAACTTCAACATACGGCCTGATCCTTTTGGATACAACCACTGCAACTCTGTACTCTGCGGAAAAAGAGTAATTCGCAACTATAAACAGGGAACAGAAAAGAATAAGCCCGGGAAAAATCAAATATTTGATATAATGGTTATTCATATCAGCCGTGAATCGGTGAATCAGGGGGCATCCATAAGTATATGAAATTCTGGTGACTGATATCCTTCAACCTGAATACCTGAGTCATTACATTATGTTATTAAACGATGGATGGAAAAATACGGAAGCCCCTTGAATTCCGTTTTTATCAATTCCCAACGGAATATTCAAGCTGGATCCGCGCTATCTGCAGGGCATGTCGGGTATCGATCATATTGATCTCGACACGGGCAAGGCGCAGTTCGGCATCAAGCAGGTCGTTGAGTGAGATCATCCCCAGATCCGCGGAGCGGCCGGCCAGGCGATAGGCCTCACGGGCTTCGAGGATGCTGTCGCCGGCGGTGGTCAAACGGGCATGGGCCTCCTGCAGTTGCTGGTAGCGGGTTTTGACCTCGGTGGTGACGGCATGGCGCTGCTTGACCTGCCGGTGTTGCAGCCGCTGAACGGCCAGACGTTGACGCCGCCAGGCAAACAGATTGCGCCCACCCTGAAAGGGTTTCATGCTCAGATTGATTGAGACGCTGTAGTAGTCACGCTCATCATCGGGGTGGCGGGTATCGTCGTAATCGCGCTGGTAATCGGTCCACCCGGCATCGATACTGACCTGGGGCAGATTGCGGGCGGCGATGACGCGGGCATCCTGGCGGGCAATCTCGATATTCAGCCTCATCATGTGCAGTTCAGGACGCTGATCCAGGGCAAATTGCAGACAGGCGTCGAGCGGGGTACACGGATCAGCCGCCTCCTGCTCCAGGCTGCCGGCAATATCAAGCGGCTCATCACCGTCAAGAGCGAGCCATTCTTTCAGGCGGGCCCGGGCAATGGCCAGGCTGGATTCAGCGCTGATCAATTGCTGTCGGGCGTTGGAGAGTTCCACCTCGACTTCGAGCAGCCGCAGCCGGGGCGCCAGTTCCTGCCGGCACCAGGCCTCGGCGATACGCCGCTGCTTTTCCAGACGCCGGATCGATCCGGCCCATTTTTCGGCCAGCGCCGTGGCTCTCAGGATATCATAAAAGCTGGTCCGAATCTCGCGCACCAGCTGCTGCTGCATGGACTTGAGTTCATAGTGACGATACTGTTTGGAACGGCGCGCTCGTTTCAAACCCGCTACGCCGGAAAAGCCGGCAAAAACCGGTTGGGACAGCCGGCAGCTGAAACTGTCGCTGTCCTGATCCAGATAATCGGTATCACGCTCGCCGCTGCTGTCGTTGCTCAACTGATTATAACCGTAGTTCAGGCTTAACGTAGGGAAAAAAGCGCCCCAGGCTTCTTTAATGCCCTCCCCCGCTTCCTCAACCGCCAGTTGATAGGCTTTGATTTCAGGATTCTCCGAAAGGCCCCGGTCGATACATTCTTCCAAAGACAAGGGGGCGGCAAAGGAGGGGGCACAACATAAAAGGATGACAGCTATTGTTAGGTATTGTTTCATTTTCCGAGTCCCTAAGTTTCGCGTAACGCCCGATCAAAATTTTCCAGTAGTGGTTCTAACGCATAATCGAGTACCGTGCGGGGTTTGGTACGAATAAACACCGCAGCGGGCATGCCGGCGGTAAGATAAAGATCGTTGGCCGACAGTTCGTTTTTATCCAGCTGGATATGCACCACATACGTGGGCTGCTCGCCGTAGGGGGTGCGCTGCATGATCCGGTCGGCGGAGATGTAGAGCACGGTACCGGCCACCTTGGGGGTGGTGCGCGGGTTAAAGGCCAACAATTGCACGTCGGCTTTCTGGCCCTTGAAAACGTGGGTGATATCTTTAACCATAATCCGGCACTCGACGATAAGAGGGCTGTCTTTGGGGACAATATCGAGCAGGGGTTGCCCGGGACCGACCACCCCGCCGGGGGAGTGAACCTGCAAGGCGACCACTTCACCACTGACAGGCGCCACAACATTTAACCGCTGACGAGCATCGTCTAATGGAAGCAGTTGCTGCTGCAGATCAAACAGGCGCTTTGCCACGTCGGACTGACGGGTCACCGCCTGCTGACGGTAATCATTTTTAAGAGCGCTGATGCGCAGCTGAAACTCGGCAATCCGTTCCCGCAGTTCGGCCTGTGAACAATGCGTCTGGGCTTTAATACCGCGATGCTCGGCCAGCGTGCGGCGCAATTCGAGGATGCGGGTTTTGTCAATATAATGATCCTTATACAGCACCAGTTTGGCATCAAGCTCCTCCTGCAGGGCATCGATGATCTGCTGTTCGGCACTGAGCCGGCTATTGAGACTGAGCTCTTGCTCATACAGTTGATCGATCTGCTTTTCGAGCAGGGCTGTCTGATTTTCAAGCGCTCGCAGGCCCGATGTAAACACCTTTTCCGCAGCGTTGAGCAATTCATCAAATTTAGCCTGGGGCACTGTTTCGGCATTTTGCGGCCACTGGGGCGTCAACGGCAGCTCTTTTTCCGCTTCGAGACGGGCATTTTCGATCCGGGCAGCCGCCAGCTGTAAATTCAGTTGGTCGGCCTCAGCCATAACACGGGCGTTTTCGAGCAATATCAGCGGTTGCCCGGCTTCCACCCGGTCTCCGTTGCGGACCAGAATCTTCCGGACGATACCCCCTTCGAGGTGCTGTACGGTTTTACGTTCGGTATCCACCCGCACCTCGCCCGAGGCAATAACAGCGCCGCTGATCTGAGCCAGGGATATCCACAGCCCACCGATACCGAAGAATAAGCCGACGATAATCAGACCAGCCATAATAATGCGCCGGCTGTCGGCAAAGCGGATGTTCAGATTGGGCGGCGGCGTGGTTTCGTCCTGAATCTGAGCATAGTCGTCGCTGGTGATGCGGTTACGCTGAAAAAAACGGAGTAAAGAATTGAATCGGTTGTTTTTCATAATCAGTCGCGTTACGGGTTACGGGTTACGGGTTACGGGTTACGGGTTACGAAGCAATTTTTTATTGGGTCTGATGTTGGGTCTGAGCTTCCATCAACTTCTGAAACACCGCATCGCGGGGTCCGAACATAACCATCCGTCCGGCTTTGAGCATAAGAATTTTATCGACACCGGCCAGCAGGCCGGGTTTATGGGACACCACCACGAGGGTAGTGCCCTGCGCTTTTAATTGCGGCCAGGAGTTCAACAAAGCCCGTTCCCCCTCATCATCCAGGTTGGAGTTGGGTTCATCCAGAACCACCAGTCGGGGACGGCTGTAGAGCGCCCGCGCCAGACCGATACGCTGGCGCTGGCCGCCGGACAGCACGACCCCCCCCTCGCCGATGCGGGTGTCATACCCCTGGGGAAAATTAAGAACAAGCTCGTGCATACCGGCCTGACGGGCGGCGGCAATCACTTTTTCGGAATCGACCGCACCCATACGGGCGATATTGTCGGCGACGGTGCCGCTGAACAGTTCCACATCCTGGGGCAGGTACCCGATATGGGGACCGAGTTTTTCCTGGTCCCAAGTGTAGATGTCGGCCCCATCCAGACGGACCTTGCCGGCGCTGGCGGGCCATATCCCCAGCAGCAGACGGCAGAGGGTGGATTTGCCCGCGCCGGAGGGACCAATCAAACCGAGAGATTCCCCGGGCTGGAGGGCAAAATTGATATCACGCAGGATGTAGGCGCCCTGCAAAGCGAGGCTGACATGCTCGGCCGTCAACTGACCCTGAGGATCGGGCAGATCCATACCGGTCACAGTGGCGGGCTGACCAAACAGCCCATCCAGGCGTTTCCAGGCTCCGCGGGCTTCGACCATGCTCTTCCAGGAGGCGATTCCCATCTGCACCGGAGCCAGGGCTTTGCCCATAATGATGGAGGCGGCGATCATGCAGCCGGCGGTAGCGGCCCCTTTGAGGGTCAGCCAGGCGCCGACGCCGTAAATAAAGACCTGCATCGACTGCCGCAGCCAGCCGGACAGGGACTGAATAAGCCCGGCCTGGCGGCTGGCCTGGGTCTGCAGTTTCATCACGTTATCGTTAAAATCCTGCCAGCGGGTCGTGACACCGCCCAGCATCCCCATACTGCGCACGGCGCCGGCATTGCGGCGGGCGGTATCGACAAACTTCATGGAAAAGCCGTTGACCATATTGGCGGCATCAAGAGGCTTGCGGGTCACTTTTTCGTTGATCAGGGCAAACACGACCAGCAGCACCGCGCCGCCGGTGGCCACCAGACCCAGCAGCGGATGCAATATATAGATGACCGCCAGAAACAGAGGGGTCCAGGGAATATCGAACAGGGTGAAGATGGCATTGCCGCCAAAAAAGTTGCGCAGGGTGTTTACATCGCGCAGGGAGGCCTGATTGGGCGGCACGCCGGCCAGGGCAGCCTGCTTCAGAACGTTGTCCAGCACATCGCGGCTCAGGGCCTGATCGATGGCCACCCCGCAGCGCACCAGCAGACGCGAGCGCACGAACTCCAGAGCGGACATGACGATCAAAGACAAAACCGCCGCAACGGTGATGACATAGAGGGTCGGCATGCTGTAGCTGGACAGCACGCGGTCATAGATCTGCAGCATATAGATCGGAAAGGTCAGCTGCAGAATATTGACAAAAAGGCTGAAAAAACCACCATAGATAATGTAGCCGCGCCAGTGTTTAAAATATTTTTTCATTCAAGTAAGTTCCTGTTAAGTTCAGTAACCGATAAACTTGTATTGTGTGCAGGGTCAAAAAAAATGTTTTTAGATTCCGAACATCCAGGGTACGGAACCGGGTACGGCTCCAACACATCTCCGGGATAAACGAAGGCTGTCGCACAAGGAGTTAATATCTCAGATATATCCGAGATCTGCTCAAAGGTTTTGTCCAATTCCATGTATTGTTCAATCAGATTTGAGTTCGAACCGGGCTATCACAGGGATAGATCCATCTGGCAGGTTACAGAAGGGTTTCACTACGACCATCTGAAAGCAAAGACTTTTATACAGGAACAAACCGCAAGTATTCATTTTTTACATGCCCGGGTAATTGACCATGTTTTGAATCGCATGTCAAACAGAATTTGGTCTGTAAAAAGCAAAAGCCGAATGCAAATCAGGCTGAAAGCAAAAAAAATGATATTAACGCTCATTATATTCACACACCCGAAACCCCGCCTTCTTGCATAAATTATCCCTCTTTGCTTCTTTCAGATCCACCCGAACCATCTCGGAAACAAGTTCTTCAAAAGTAATTTTCGGTGCCCATCCGAGTTTTTCTTTGGCCTTGGCCGGATCACCCAGCAGGGTCTCCACCTCGGTGGGTCTGAAATATCCGGGATCAACGGCAACAACCACCCTGCCGGATGCTTTGTCATATCCCTTTTCTTCAACACCTTCACCTTCCCAGTGGAGGGACATGTCAAGTTCTTTGGCTGCGGCATTGACAAATTCCCGAACCGAATGCTGCTCGCCCGTGGCAATCACAAAATCATCCGGTTGATCCTGTTGAAGCATAAGCCATTGCATTTCCACATAATCTTTGGCATGCCCCCAATCCCGTTTGGCATTCAGATTTCCGAGATAGAGGCAATCCTGAAGTCCTATAGAAATTCGGGCCAGGGCACGGGTGATCTTGCGCGTCACAAAGGTCTCTCCCCGCAAGGGAGATTCGTGATTAAACAGAATCCCGTTACAGGCATACATACCATAGGCCTCCCGGTAATTGACCGTTATCCAGTATGCGTACAGCTTGGCGCAGGCATACGGCGATCGGGGATAAAACGGGGTTTTTTCCGTTTGAGGGGTTTCCTGTACCAATCCATACAATTCAGAGGTCGAGGCCTGATAAAATCGGGCCTTGCCCTCCAGCCCCAGGATCCGAATGGCTTCAAGGATTCTGAGGGTACCCAGGGCATCCCCGTCAGCCGTATATTCAGGGGATTCAAAGGAGACCTGAACATGGCTCTGGGCCGCCAGGTTGTATATTTCATCCGGCCGGACCTGCTGGATAATTCGAATCAGATTGGACGAATCGGTCAGGTCTCCGTAATGCAGAAAGAACCGCCGGTTTTGTTCATGCGGGTCCTGGTACAGGTGATCAATGCGTTGCGTGTTAAATGAGGAGGCCCGGCGTTTAATGCCGTGAACTTCGTAGCCTTTCTTCAACAAAAATTCTGCCAGATAAGCCCCGTCCTGGCCGGTAATACCGGTAATAAGCGCTTTTTTCATAAAAATTCCTAACTATTTAGTCTCTTAATTCTGAAATTTATGCTTTTTATGGCAAAAAAATTTAAAAGTTGAAACAAGTGTGAAGTGCCTTGTATAGTGATTTAAGGTGCCTAAAGTCCGCCTTGGTGCGACTTGTTTATATTTTTAGTATGGCTATGCATCATTCCAAGCCTGACTTTTTGAGCATACAGTACCGGTAATCGGTCTGGGCCAGGGTTAAGGACAAATCAGACTTGGGGTCGGAGCAAGCATTCACAGGGAATAGCTCCGATTGGCAGGTTACAGGAGGGCTTCACTATAACCATCTGAAAAAAAAGACGTTTATACAGAAATAAACCGCAGATATTCATTTTTTACATGCTCGGGCATTGAACATGTTTTGAATCGCATGTCAAACATAATTTGGCATGAAAGCACCCCTGTACCGATGAAGGCAATAAGGTTTTGCAAAGCTCTCGTCCTTTAGGCCGCATCCCCCCGAAAAGCCTGACCGATGATTATTCATCATACCCATTTGGATGATTCGTATACCACTGCAAGGCAGAGGGGGACGCTGGTGCTTTTGTTGCTTTATTCATATTTCTTTCACGGCCCCTTTTTATCGAACGAAGGACATTTGCTCGTCCTATTCCAAGATATCTCGCCACATCA
>JAFDHS010000252.1 GCA_019308655.1 Deltaproteobacteria bacterium | reverse complement strand
AATCTCCTGGGCTGCTTCATCAGGTGTAAGATCCGTAGTGTCGATACGAACTTCCGGTGATTCAGGAATTTCATACGGATCGTTTACTCCGGTAAAGCCCTTGATAAGCCCTGCTCTGGCCTTTGCATACATCCCTTTTCTGTCCCTTTTTTCACATTCCTCGATCGGAGTGGCCACATGTGCCTCTATAAATCCTCCGTACTCTTCTATGATTTTTCTTATCTCCGTCCTGGTGGATTCATACGGTGCAATGGGGGCACAGATCGCTATTCCACGGTTTTTAGTAATTTCACTGGCAACAAATCCGATACGTCTCACGTTAATGTCCCTGTGTTCTTTGGAAAAATTCAACTCACTGGAGAGATTCCGGCGGACAATATCACCATCAAGAAGAGTGACCGGACGGTTGCCGATTTCCAGAAAACGAGAATAGAGGACCTTGGCTATAGTAGATTTCCCGGCCCCTGAAAGCCCGGTTAAAAAAACCGTAAACCCCTGTTTTTTCGGTGGAGGATAAGCTCGTTGAAGCGCTTTTACAACATCAGGGGAGGTGGCCCATTCAGGTATGCGGCGCCCTGTACGAATACGCTCCCGGATATCGGAAGCCGATAAGGAAACCGTCCGGGTTTCCGCCGGTATCTCATCAGAAGATCGGTACTCATCCTCAAAAGGCAGATAGACCATCTCCTCAAAGGGAAGAATTTTAATACCGATTTCACTGCTTAAATCTTTTGCCAGCAGGCAAGCTTCATTGCTTGCATAAAACGGTTTTCCGTTTCCGTCCATGCCAGGACTCGCATGGTCATGCCCGATAATAAAATGAGTACATCCGTAATTTTTGGATATTATTGCATGTAAAACGGCATCTCTGGGGCCGGCCATACGCATGGCAAGGGAGAGCGGATTCAAAATAAAAGAATCCGGCGGATAATCTTTTATCACTTCGCGATAACATCTGAGCCGGGTATAGTGGTCAAAATCACCCGGTTTTGTCATGCCCACAACCGGAAGCAGAAGCAGATTCGCCTTTGCCTGACGCATGGCCCTGATCGTCATTTCAAACTGGGGCCGATGAATGGGGTTTCGGGTCTGAAACCCGACCACCCGCTGCCAGCCCAGTTTACCGTACATTTTTTTGATCTCTTCAGGAGACATGCGAAGCTGCTTAAAATCAAAATGAAGCGGCAGGCTCAAAACTTCCAGCTTCCCTCCCATATAAAAATCACCCGATTTTCTGAAAAGATAATCCACGCCCGGATGGGAACGATCAAGGGTATTATAAACACTTAAGGCCTCTTTTTCACGATCAACGGGCCATATATCTTCCACATGCATAACGGCAAGAAGAAAACCTTCCGGATCTCTTATTGCCACGGACTGCCCCCCCTCAATATTGCGGGCCTGTGTATCGGATATATCAAGACAAATCGGCAGGGGCCATAGAATATCGCTTTGCAACCGCATTCGATCCAGAACGGATTCATAGTCGGACCGGACCATAAAACCGTCAAGGGGTGAAAAAGCACCTGTTGCAAGAAGTTCAAGGTCACAAAGCCGGCGATCATTTAAACTGATATCCGGCAGGCTGAGGGCGATCTCCTTAAGCAGGGCAGCACGGGATTCATCAACAAGAAGATTTACCGGCTTACCGCCGTAAGGTTCAATAAGTGAAGCGGTTTTCATATAACGAATCTCCGAAATCATAGTAAAGGTGGTTGGTCACGATCCTAAGCCGGATAAACCGGAAAAGTGAGCTAAAGTGATCTAAAGTTTGAAGTGAGCTAAAGTTAATGAATCGCTTCGCTCCGTCTTTTTTATATTAAGATGGATAGAATACCTCAACTTTAGGCACTTTAGATCACTTCACACTTTTTTAAATTCTTAATTTTTTTGACATAAAAAACACGAAATTCAGAATTAAGATACTAAAAAGCGACGAAGAATAAACACCTTAAAAACTGACTACAAACCAGGGGTTCAGCAAATTTTCCTTATTATAGACAAGGGGTTCGTTTGTGTCGACACAAAATACCCTGGCACCGGAATTCTCTGCAATCGCCTGGCCCGCTGCCGTATCCCATTCCATTGTAGGCCCGAATCGGGGATATATATCGGCTTTGCCTTCGGCAACAAGACAGAATTTTAAAGAACTCCCTGCGGAAATGAATTCAACTGCACCAAATTCACAACGTTTTTTTTCAATAAAAGCCTCAAGCTTGGGACTTGGATGAGAACGACTGCCCATTATGGTATACGGCCGGGACGTATCAGGATAAAAAGGCAAGGATACTGGGTGGTTATCAACTAATTTTGATATTGAAGATCCAATAGGGAGAGGAAGGGACGAAGTGATGATTCGACTCAAAGAAAAATCTTTTATTTCATCTAAGCTGTTCAGCTCAAGCCTGTAGGTACCCAAATCCCGGGCTGCAAAATAAAGCATCTTTGTTACGGGAACGAAGATAACCCCAAGAACAGGCTTTCCATGGTGAATCAAAGCAATATTGACTGTAAATTCACCATTGCGCTTAACAAACTCCTTGGTGCCGTCAATCGGATCAACAAGCCAAAATGTGTTCCATGATTTCCTCTCCTCGTAAGGGATATCCCTCCCCTCTTCACTGAGAATCGGGATATTAAACGGCATGAGGGATTTCACAATAACCTGATGGGATCGTTTATCAGCAAGCGTTAAAGGGGAGTTATCCGCCTTATGCTCCACCGTAAAATCCGAAT